>NZ_BMOM01000042.1 GCF_014647075.1 Deinococcus aerophilus
CCGGTGGCATTTTCGGTTGTCACAAACAGAAAGTGTCCCCTACCGGGGACGCTTTCTCATACTTTGTGTCAGGCCGTCAGCCGCGCTGACCTCAAAGCTCAGCCCCAGCGCCCCAACCTCTGCATTGGGATCACGGCCGCTGACCAGGGCGTAGGCGGCACGCTCCGGCGTCAGGTAGGTGTCCATCACGCGCTTGAGGTCGGCAAGCTGCACGGCCAGCAGGCGGGTCTTATATGCCTGCTGCACCTCGGGCGTGTAGCCGGCCTGGTCGCCAAAGAAACGCAGGCGGCCCACCGTATCGGGGCTGGTCAGCGGGTCGAGCATCTTGCTGGACGCCAGGATCGCCTCGGTGACCTCGCGCTCTCCCAGAGCGCTGTCGAGGAACTGACGGGCGTCGCGGAACACCTGATAGGTGCGGGCGATGTGCGGGTCGCGGTAGCTGGTCATGGCGAAGACCCCCTCACGCGGATCGAAGGAGGCGCCGCCGCCATACGCACCGCCCTTCTCCCGCAGTTCCTTGAGCAGGTATTCGCTTCTCAGCAGGCGTGAAAGCACCAGCAGCGCGGGGCTGTCGGGGTGGGTGTACGGCACGGTCTCGAAGGCCACGGCGTTGAAGGCCACCGGCGTATCGGTGGTGCGGGCCTGTGGGGCCTTCGCACGCAGGTCGGGCTGCGGGCGGCCCACCGCGGCGTCTCCGGTGAACAGCTCGGTCAGCGGCGACAGGTCAAGGTCGAGGTCCCCCTCGGTGGCGGTCAGGCACAGCACGGGCACTCCGGCAAGCAGCAGGTCATGAATCCGCCCGAAGCGGTCGAGCAGTTCCTGCAGGCCTCCCCCCTCCACAATGGCCTTGAGGCTGGCCAGCGCACTCAGGCCGCCCCAGACCTCGCCGATGGCCCCGGCGGGACTGACCTGGGCGGCGGCCAGCCGCTCGGCGTAGGTGTTGCCCGACTGCACCACGCTCGCCTTGAGGCCCGACAGCCGCTGCTTGAGCAGTTGCTCCAGCCGTTCCAGGGTAAATCTGGGGGCAGCGATGACCGCACGCAGCACCTCCACCAGCGCGTCCCCGTTGCGGGCCAGGGCCTTGCCGCTGAAGGTCAGGCTCATGCGCAGGGCCCGCAGATCGTCGGGGCGTACCCCGGTGCCCACGCTGGCGCTGACGCCGCCGGTCACGGCCTCGATGCGTCGGGTCAGGGCCACGTAATCCATGTCCGCCGCGCCGCTTTTCGTCACGGCAAAGGCGTACAGCGGCAACGTGTCCAGCAGGTCGGCCGGCACCTCGGGCAGCCGCACCTGCACGTCCAGATAGCTCAGGCCTCCGGTGGGCTGGGGCACGCGGGCCACCGTGGCCCGGCCCATCTCCTCGGTGTCGTAGGGCACCGGGGGCACGCTGGCGGGCACGTCGGACAGGGCCAGGGTGGGCAGCACGTCCGGATCGCTGTCCTGCGCCTGCAGCTCCTGGAGGCGCAGGCTCTCGGCCACGATGCGCGCCCGGTCCTCGTCGGTGAAGTCGGCGCTGAGACGCTCCACCAGCTCGCGCTCCTCCTGCTCCATCCGGACCACCAGTTCGGGATCGGGAGCCAGTTCCAGCGTGACGCGGTGGGTATTGCCCAGCAGTTCGCGCTCAATCATGGGTTCAAAGACCCGGCCCGCGGCCAGGTCGGTACGCAGCCGCTCCAGTTCAGCGTCCAGGCGCAGCCCAGTCACGGGGTCGCCGCCGTTCAGCCACGGCCCCAGCATGCGGAACATCACGCCCAGGGCGTACGGAAAGCCCGAGTTGCTGACCTCCTTCTGCCCGATCTCGAACTGGTGCAGGCTGCTCTCGATCAGCTCGGGATCGATGCCCTCCTGCACGATGGCGCGCAGGGTGTCCAGCACCAGCGTTTCCACCGGTTCCAGCTGTCCGGCCCCCAGCCCCTTGAGACCGACCGCGAAAGCTCCCTCGCGGAACGAGTCGCGGTAACCGCTGAGGTCGGCCAGCGCGCTGCCCAATCCGGACTCGATCAGGGGACGGGTCAGCGGCGCGCCCGCATTGCCCAGCAGCACGTCGCTGAGCACGCTCCAGCGTAGGTTCGCGTCCGCGTCGCTGCTCAGCCCCAGCTTCCACATCACGCTGACCTGGGTGCCGCGCTCCGTGTCGCTGCCCGGGTATTCCACACGTTCCTGGCGCGGCGCGTCGAAGGGAGTCTGGTCGGGAATGCTCACGTCCAGCGTCTGGGCGCTGAAGCGCGACATCACATGCGCCTCGATCTCGTCCAGAATCCGCGAGAGCGGCAGTTTGCCGTAACTGTAAAAGTAGGCGTTGCTGGGGTGGTAGTGCGCGGCGTGGAAGGCCCGCAGGTTGTCGTAGGTCAGGGCCGGGATGTCGTTCGGCGCGCCGCCGCTGTTGTTGGCGTAGGTGAGGTCCGGATACAGCGCCTTGCCAAAGGCCCGCCACATCACCGCGCCCGCCGAGGCCATCGCGCCCTTCATCTCGTTGTACACCACGCCCTGCAGCTTCAGTTCGGTGGTGGGATCGTCGGGCGTCTCGAACTCAAAGCGGTGGCCGTCCTGCCGGAAGCTCTCGTAGCGCATTAGCGGAAAGAAGGTGGCGTCCAGATACACGCCCAGCAGGTTGAAATAGTCCTTCTCGTTGCGCGTGGAAAAGGGGTAGGTGGTCCAGTCGTTGCTGGTCATCGCGTTCATGAAGGTGTTCAGGCTGCGCGGCAGCATCGCGAAGAAGGGATCGGGCACCGGGTACTTCTGGCTGCCCATCAGCACGATGTGTTCGAGGATGTGCGCCACGCCGGTGCTGTCGCGCGGCACGGTCGGGAAGGTCACCCCAAAGGCGCTGTTGTCGTCGTCGCGGACCACGTGGGCATGTCTGGCTCCATTCTCGTGCGAGAGCAGAATCAGGTGGCCCTGCATCTCGGGCAGTTCCTCAACGCGGGTCACGGTGTAGCGGCCCAGGTGCTCGCCCGCGCGCGGCAGGGCAGCCAGTGTGGAAGCAGTCATGGCGGCCAGTCTAGCGCCGGCCCGCGCACCAACACGGCAAATCATGTGACACTCACCGCTCCCTGGGCCGGCGGCGAGTAAACTGCGTGACATGGCCCATCAACGCCGTTTTCCCTCTGCACTGGCCCTGGTGCTGGGCGCCGGGGTCCTGCTGGCCGGCTGTGGCCAGCCCGTGACCGACGCCTCCAACACCGGGGGCCGTGACGTTCTGTACTTCGCCGACAACGGAACGGGGCTGCCGGTGATGTATGTGGGTGAGGCGTACACCAACAACCTCAGCGTGGCAGGGGGAGCTGGCCCCTACACCCTGCGCGTGGTGGGCGGCACCCTGCCTCCCGGCGTCCGGCTCAGCGGACAGCAGCTCAGCGGTACGCCGACGACCAAGGGCACCTACAAGTTCACGCTGGAGGTCACTGACTCCACCCTGAGCACCCGCACGCGCGAGTACACCGTCAACGTCAATGAGCTGCCTCCCCTCTCGCTGGCCCCCACCCTGCCCGGCGGCGAGATCCGGGGCGAGACGCGCATTCCGGTGACCATCACCGCGCCCCGGACGGTGCGGGCCGCGCGGCTGAGCTGGGAATTGCCCGAGAAGGTCACGGTGACGCGGGTCCAGCCCACGGCGCAAAACGGCGTGCTGTTCTGGCAACAGACCGGGCGGATGCTCATCATGGACGTGGGCTTCAAGACCATTCCGCGCAGCGGCGAACGCATCGCCCTGATCAGCGTGAAACCCCAAAAGGCCGCCACCCTGACCGCGGCCACCCTGGGCTACGAGGCCCGCGACGGCGACGGCAAGCTGCTCTCCGAGAAGAAATTGCCCGAACCTCCCCGGACCGCCGCCACGCCGGCACCTCAGCAGGACACGGCCCCAGCGACCGGTCCAGCGCAGCCCACCCCTCCAGCCGCTCCGACGGACGCCGCGCCCAGCGACCCGGCGCCCTCCGCGGACCCGGCCCCTCCGGGCGAGACCACGCCGCCCGATCCCACCGCCCCCGAGACCCCCACGGACCCGGCGCCGGAAGACGGCGCGGGAGATCCCCCCTCGCCGGTCACGCCGCCCAAGTCGGGAGGACAGCCGTGACGCGCCGGGGCTGGAGACCGGGCCGCGCCGCGCTGAGTCACGCCGTGCTGGGCAGCGCCCTGTGGCTGGGGCTGCTGGGCACCGCGCCGGCCGGGGCCACCACCGCGCCGCCGCTCACGCTGGCGCAGCAGGTGGGCAAGGCCGAGGTCATCGTGCGGGCCAGGGTCGGCGCGGCAGTGAATGTCAAGGACGGCGAAATCACGTATCTGGCGTACCCGCTGACCCTGCTGGAGACCATCGCCGGAGACGCGGCCAGCCTGCCGCAGAACGAGGGGCAGCCTGCGCTGTTCTTCCTGCAGGGGGTCAACGATCTGCCGGAGGTGCGCGCCGGACAGGAGGTGATCGCGCTGCTGTATGCCCGCAAGCTCGACAGTCCGGTGGTCGGCTTTAACCAGGGGTGGTACGTCATCACGAATGGACAGGTCACGGCGGGCGACAAGGCCAGCCCCATCACCACGCCCGACCAGTTGCGGCAAGCCATCCGCGCCGCGCGGGAGGCCAAGTGAAGGGCCGGGTAAGCCGCCTGCTGTGCCTGCTCGTGGCCGCCTCCGCCCTGGGGGCCAGCGCCGCCACCGTCAAGCTGCGTCCCCAGGGCGACGAGCTGACCCGCGCCGTTCAGGCCGCGCTGGCGGCCATCAGCACCAAGGAGCTGCCGGTGACGCTGGACGCCTCCTCGGGGCCGGTGCTGGCGCTGGGGGGCACGGGAGCCAGCGCCGCGCCCTTCAATCCGGACCTGTCGGCGCGCACCATCACCCTCGGCGGCGAACGGCGCATCGAGTTCAATCCGGCCGGACCGCTGCCGCTGGCGCAGGCCGTGCAGCAGGAACTGGCCCGCGAGCTGGGCTTCGCCGAGTGGACCAGCGCCGCCGCGCGCACCCGCTTGAGCGGCGCGGACCTGAACGGCGACGGCCAGATTGATCTGACCGACCTCGCGATTCTGATGAGCAATTACGGCAAGAACACGTCGGTGGGCGACCTCAATCAGGACCGCAAGGTGGACGACGCCGACCTGCGCCTGTTCAGTACCCAGTACAAACCCCAGCCCAGCCGGCCTGAGGTCACGCCTTCGCCGGCCACCGCCCCCGCAGCCCCGACCACCCCTCCGGAGCCCACCGCGCCCGCAACTCCGGGGGCGGCCCCGGCCTCCCCCACCCCGGCTCCCCCGGTCCCCACGCCGCCTGCCCCGGCGTCTCCCACTCAGCCAGCACCCCCGGCCGAGCCAGCGCCACCCACCGAGCCCACGCCGGCCCCACCCAACCAGCCCTGAACCCTGCCTCCGGCAGAATCCGCCTGAACAACACCGGCGGGCCCTGCTACGCTGCGGGGTATGACGCACACGCACGGATCAGAGCAGCAGGAGACCATTGACCTTCAGGACTTCCTGAAGCTGCGCGGGATGGTCGAGACCGGCGGTGAGGCCAAGTTTCGCGTGCAGGGGGGCGAGGTGCGCCTGAACGGCCAGATCGAGACCCGGCGCCGCAAGAAACTGCGCCGGGGCGACATCGTCGAGTACGCGGGCCAGCGGGTGGCGGTGGACTGGTGACCACGCCCTACGCGGAAGCGGTGCTGGACTTTCGCCGCCGCAAGGACGAACACTTTTCCTCGGGTCGGGGACCGGTGGCGCCGGAGGCCTTCCACGGCCTGAGCTACTTCGCGCCGGACCCCCGCTGGGCCTTCCGGGCCATGCTCGAACGTCTGCCCGCATCGGAAGCGGCCCACTTCACGCTGGAGACAAATACCGGCGATCCGCGTGTGATGGACCGGTACGGCACGCTGACCCTGCCGCTGCCCGGCGGTCCACATACCCTGAGCGTGTTCGTGCCTGCCGGTGAAGACCAGCCGCAACGGGTGTTCATTCCCTTCCGGGACGCCACCAGCGGTCAGGAGACCTACGGAGCCGGCCGGTATCTGGACGCCCCGGTCTCGGCCCGCTCCGAGGGCGGCGACCTGCTGATAGAGGTCGATTTCAACATGGCCTATCAGCCGTACTGCGCCTACGGAGACGGCTGGACCTGCCCGCTGCCGCCCGGCGAGAACTGGATCGCGCAGCCCATCCCCGCCGGGGAGAAACTGCCCGGCCAGGACTGACGGCCACGCCACCCTATGGGCACATCTCCAGGCACAGCGCAGCGGAAAATTTCACAAAAAATGAGAAATTTTATAGAGGCCCGTAAGAAGTATTCGCTTATATTGAGCTTATGCCCGCCTTAATGTCGTCCGGCCTGCTGACCGATGTGGGGCGTCAGCGTCAGGGCGGCGTCAATCAGGACGCGGCGCTGGCACTGGAGCTGCCGCAGGGGGGACTGTATGCGGTGGCCGACGGCATGGGTGGTCACGCCGCCGGGGAGCTGGCGGCCAATCTGGCGCTGGACGCCCTGAGCCAGCACTACCTGGAGGGCCGCAGCAGTCCGCCCGTGCGGCTGGCCGAGGCGGTGCAGGCCGCCAACGTGGCGGTGGTGCGGCACGCCGTCGGGGAATACGTGGGCATGGGCACCACCCTGATCGCCGCGCTGATCGACCGCGGCGCGCTGCTGATCGCGCATGTCGGCGATTCGCGCGCCTACCTGCTGCGGGGCGGCGAACTGCACCGCCTGACCGAGGACCACTCCTGGGTCAGCGAGCAGGTGCGCCTGGGCCACATGACCGAGCGTGAGGCCCGCGAGCACCAGTGGCGCAGCGTGGTGAGCAACGCGCTGGGCGGCGAGGAACGGGTGCGGCTGGAACTGTACGGCCTGCCCCTCCAGGCCGGAGACCGCCTGCTGCTGTGCAGCGACGGCCTGAGCGGCGTGGTGTGCGACGAGGATCTGCTGCGGCTGCTCGCCCAGCCGCTGACTCCAGAGGCCACCACCCGGCTGCTGGTCAATGCCGCCAACGACGCCGGGGGGCCGGACAACATCACCGCCGTGGTGGTGGACGTGCAGCAGAGCGCCCGGTTGCCCAACTACGCCCTGCCGATGCAGCGCGAGGACGGCCCGGCCTACATAGACATCCTGCTCAGCACCCAGCGCGGCAACAGCCTGAGCACCTACCTGCTGCTGATGATCGCGTACTTCACGCTGCTGGGGGTCATGCTGCTGCCCGGCTGGCGCGCGGTGATCGGTCTGCTGGGCACCGCGCTGCTCGTCTTCATCATCGTGGTGCAGCGCCTGCAGCTCACGCGCCGGGCCCGCTCGACCCTGTCGCGGCCCAGCGCCGTCCTGAAAGACGTGCTGGGCCAGATGACCCGCCCCGGCGGAGCCGGGCGCTCGCACCACGACACCTGAGGGCTCTCCCCACTGAAGCGGCCAGGGACACAGCGCGGCATCCGCCGCCCCCCGCCCGGCTCCGGTGTGGCACCCTGAGGGCATGGGCACCCTGCATGGACGGGTCGGCGGCGTCACGGTGGGCTACTCGCTGGAGGCAACTTGGGACGGCGAGCGGCTGCGCGGCCGCATCGGCGGACACTTTCAGGGCAAGGACATCCATCTAACGCTGCGGGGCGAGGAGGTGGACGGCCGCATCGGCGGGACGTTCGGCGGCTTCGATGCCCACGGTACGGTCACCGCACACGCCGTTCACGTCCGGCTGGGCGGGCGCGTGGACGGCGATGACATGCACCTTGAGATCCGTGGCGAACAGGTCACGGGCCGTTTTTCCGGGCGCGTCTCGGGCAAGGACGTGGACCTGCGCTGCGAGGACGATGGCCTGCGCGGCCGCATCGGGGGCCACCTGGAGGGCAAGGACGTGACGGTCAGCGTCGTGACCACTCCTGTGGGGCTCGCAGCCCTGGCAGCCGCGTGCGCTTACAAGGCGCTGGAAGACGAACAGGCGCAGGAGGCGGGGCCCTCGGCTCCCTCCTGAACGAAGCCGGGCAGGACCCCGAAATTCTCCAGCAAGCCGCACATTCCCGCCCCCGGGCCCGTGCTACTTTTCTGCGCATATGACTGCGATTGCCAGGGCCAGAACGCTGGGTGAACTGCTGGAGACGCCCGGTTACGCGGGACGAACCCCTTTCGACGGAAAGATCCGGCTGGTGCAGGACGAGGTGCGCGAGAACCTGACGCGCAAGCTCAGAAGCGGCGAGGAACTGTTTCCCGGCGTGGTCGGCTATGACGACACCGTCATTCCGCAACTGGTCAACGCGCTGCTGGCACGGCAGAACTTCATCCTGCTGGGGCTGCGCGGTCAGGCCAAGAGCCGGATCCTGCGGGCCATCACCGGCCTGCTCGACGAAACGGTGCCGGTGATTGACGGTGTGGACATGCCCGACGATCCTCTGAACCCTGTGGGCGCCGAGGGCCGCCACCTGCTTGAGGCCCACGGCCTGGACCTGCCCATCCGCTGGCTGCCGCGTGCGGAGCGCTACGTGGAGAAGCTCGCCACCCCGGATGTCACGGTGGCCGATCTGATCGGGGACGTGGACCCCATCAAGGCCGCCCGCCTGGGCACCTCGCTGGGCGACACCCGCTCCATGCATTTCGGGCTGCTGCCGCGCGCCAACCGGGGCATCTTTGCCGTCAACGAGCTGGCCGACCTTGCGCCCAAGGTCCAAGTGGCGCTGTTCAACATCCTTCAGGAAGGCGACGTGCAGATCAAGGGCTATCCCATCCGCCTGGAACTGGACGTGATGCTGGTCTTCAGCGCCAACCCCGAGGACTACACGGCGCGCGGCAAGATCGTCACGCCCCTCAAGGACCGCATCGGCAGCGAGATCCGCACCCACTATCCCACCGACGTGCGGCTGGGCATGGACATCACCGCGCAGGAAGCGGTCAAGGCAGATGGGGTCACCGTGCCGGGCTTTATCTCCGAGCTGATCGAGGAAATTGCCTTCCAGGCCCGCGAGGACGGACGGGTGGACAAGATGAGCGGGGTGTCTCAGCGCCTGCCCATCTCGCTGCTGGAAGTGGCCGCCGCCAACGCCGAGCGCCGCAGCCTGATTGCCGGGGATGAGCCGGTGGTGCGCGTCAGCGACGTGTACGCGGGCCTGCCGGCCATCACCGGCAAGATGGAACTGGAGTACGAGGGCGAGCTCAAGGGCGCGGACAACGTGGCCAAGGAAGTAATCCGCAAGGCGGCGGGTGCGGTGTACGGTCGCCTGTGCGGCAGCATGGACACCCAGAAGCTGGAAAAGTGGTTTGAGGACGGCAACGTCTTCCGGTTTCCGCAGTCCGGCGAGGCCGGGGCGGGCGTGAAGGCCACCCGCGAGGTGCCGGGACTGAATGACCTGGCCGCCGAGGTCGCGGGCAGCAGCAGCGACGCCGTGCGGGTCAGTGCAGCCGAATTCGTGCTTGAAGGGCTGTACGGCCGCAAGAAGCTCTCGCGCGCCGAGGAACTGTACGCCGCTCCCGAGCCCGAGACCCGCCAGCAACGCGGCGGCCGCTGGAACTGAGCCGGGGGCTTAAGCTGAGCCGGTGCTTGCGCCCGATCTGAACGATCTGACCGAATATTTTGCGCCGCTCTCTACCCTGCAACGGGAGGAGAGCGGCGCCCTCACGTTGCTGACGCCGGGCGTGAACGTGCTGGGGCTGAACGCCACATATCTGCCCGCCGGAGAGGTGGATCTGCGCCCGGCGCTCGCGTGGCATGAAGCGCAGGGCCAGCCCCCGCTGCTCGCCGCGGCACAGTTGCCCGCCGGGGTGAGTGAGGTGGACGCCGTGCTGGTCGGTACGTGGCAGGACCGAAAAACAGATTCGCAGGAAGGCGCGCCCGTGGTGGTCGAGCAGATCAGCCGGTTGCATCTGGGAGCCTGGGCCGGGGTGCTGTGTGCGGCGCACGGCACCCCCGGGTGGGCGGCGGCGCTGGCGCGGCATCTGGCCGGCCGCCTGGAACACGACCGGACCTACACGCTGCTGACGGCCTACCGGGACGGTCAGGCGGTGGGGGCGCTGCTGTGGCAGGCGCGGGGCACGGGTGGCGCCGCCCACCTGTGGGGGGCGCTGGATGGGGAAGCCGCCCGCCCACTCCTGAATACGGCGGCAAAGTTGGGGACCGCCCTGAGGGTCTCGGTCCCCCGGTCGTGGGCGGCTGACCTGGGGGAATCAGTTACAGCGAACGGGTGGGTGGGCTATGGCCTGGATTCGGCGGAGCCACGCTGAAAGTTCGGGGGTTAAAAAAGATAGGACCGCTCTTTTATTTGTTTTCAATGAGAAATACTCTGTGTGATGATTTCGGCAAAACAAGGGTTTTTTCGCTGTCCCACCTCTTCTGTATTTGCATGAGTGATGAGAAAGATTTCCTCACGATAAATGGTGTTCGGACGTTTCTAATAACCGGCATGTCTTCGAACTTCAGGCGCCTGAGCGCCCTCGTGCTGCTGGCCGCGACCCTGAGTGCCTGCAGCACCACTGCCCCCACCGCCGCGCCTGAAACCTCCGGACCTGGCAGCGTGGCCGGCGCTACCCCCGGGGTCCTGACGGCCCTGGGCACCCCGGTGTCCATGCAGCTCACGGTCGGCCAGACGCAGCAGATCAATATCTCGGTCGGTGGGCAGCCCGCCCAGCCCGGACAGCTGCGGTGGACCACCACCAATGCCGCCGTCGCCACCGTCACGCAGACCGGAAAGATCACGGCCGTCGCGGCCGGCACCGCCACGGTCCGCACGTCCCTGGTCGCCAACCCGAACGCGTTTCTGGACTTCAGCGTCAGCGTGAGCGCCGCGGCCCCCACCCCCGTTCCCACGCCGGTCCCGGCCCCCACCCCGACCCCCAGCGGCACGGTGGCCCAGCAGATCCTGCAACTCGTGAACACGGCGCGCGCCCAGGCCCGCTCCTGCGGCGCCACCAGCTTTGCGGCGGCGCCCGCCCTGACCCTGAATACCCAGCTGGGCCAGGCCGCGCAGGGCCACGCGGGCGACATGGCCGCGCAGAACTACTTCAGCCACACCAGCAAGGACGGACGCACCTTCGTGCAGCGCATTGCCGCAGCGGGTTACGCCTACCGCACCATCGGCGAGAACATTGCCGCGGGCCAGACCACCCCGCAGCAGGTGGTCGCCGGCTGGCTGCAGAGCGAGGGCCACTGCCGCAACATCATGAACGCCAGCTTCAAGGAGCTGGGCGTAGGGTATGCCCAGGGCGGCAGCTACGGCCACTACTGGGTGCAGGACTTCGGCGCCCGCTGAGGATGGATGGGGGCAGCCGTTGGGTAGACACGCCCCCGCCACACCGCCGGGAGAGCCAGAAAAAGGTGCTCTTCCCCTCCCTCTCACCCCCATTCCGGGCGTGAGGGTTTTTAATGGCGGGGTGCGCCGCTCGTCTTCGCTGTTTGTTCCGGCTTCCCTCGCCGCCGCCCTGCTGGTGCCTGCCCTCAGCGCCTGCACGGTCACCCGCCGCCCTGCCGAGGCGCTGACCTCCCACCCTGCGGCTGCCCTGGAACGGACGCTGAGAGAGGGCCAGACCCTGCAGATCGAGATGTCGCTGAACGGCCAGGTCGCCCGGCCCCAGGAGTTCCGGTGGACCAGCAGCGACCCCGGGGTCGCCACCGTCACGGTGTCGGGGCAGATCAGCGCCGTCGGGGCGGGCCGCGCCACCATCCGCGCCGCCCTGGCCGCGCGCCCGGCAACGGTCAGCGAGTTTCAGGTACGGGTGACCCCCCGGCCCGCGCCGGAGCCCGCGCCGACGCTGGATCCCCTGAGCCAGCGGGTGCTGGACCTCACCAATGCCGCCCGCGCCCGGGGCCACACCTGCGGTGCCCAGGCCTATCCGCCCGCCCCGCCGCTGCGTGCCAACGCCCGCCTGCAGGCGGCGGCGCAGGCCCACGCCGCCGACATGGCGGCCCGCAACTACTTCAACCACGTGGCTCCCGATGGACGCGCCCCCGCCGCACGCATCAGCGCCAGCGGGTACGAGTGGCGGGCCGTGGCCGAGAACATTGCCGCGGGCCAGGCCACCCCGGAGGAGGTCGTGGCCGGCTGGCTGGGCAGCGAGGGCCACTGCCGCAACCTGATGGGCAGCGCGTATACCGAACTGGGCATCGGTCTGGCAACCTCACGGGCGGCCAAGCGCTACTGGGTGCAGGATTTTGGGACCCAGTGAAGGCCCAGACGACATTGTGCCCGGCCCCCGTCCGCAGAACCTGCAGGGGCTTGAACCCCTGGACACGTCCCGGCGTCTCCCCGGCAGGTCTCCAGTGAGGATGCGCCGCCTGATTGTTCTGCTGACCCTGCTGTTGTCCCCCGGGCCGGACGCGCAGGTGCAGGAAACGTCGGTTCAGCTGCCCGCCCCGGCAATGTGGCTGGCCGCCGGGGAGGATCAGGTGTACGCCGTCACCTCCCACGCGCAGCTGCTGGGCATCCGGGACGGTCAGGTCCGCGCGCTGGCCCACGACTTCGCGCGCCACTTCGTCACCGCCTGTGCGGGCCGGGCGGTGGGAATCAATGACGCGGGGCAACTTCAGGTGTGGACGGGAAAGGCAGTCGAACGCGCCGCTGCCCGCGACCTGTCGCCGCTGGCCCTCCCCCTCTGCCTGTCTTCCGGCATCGTGGCGGTGTCGCGCTCAGGCGAGCTGGTGCGCTTCGAGGCAGCCAGTGACGGCTGGCAGGAGACCGCCCGCCAGGCCGCCGGACTGCTTCCCGATGCCCAGCTCACGCTGGCGGACCTGACCGGCACGGGCCACGGGCAGATCGTCGCCCTGACCCGGCCGGATGCCCAGCGCTCCGACCACGGCATCCTGGGGGACCGCACCGAGGCCACCGAACTCACGGTCTTCGAGCGCCACACCCTGGGTGTGCTCGCCCGGCTGACCCTACCCGCTCCCTACGTGTTCGAGGACCTGCAGGCCCGGCCCCTGCGTTGGCAGGAAAACAGAGACGTCGTGGCCGTCGTCCGCTCCAGCCCCGGCGGTGGCGGGGCCCTGGTCCTCGTGGAGGGAAATGCAGAGGAGCTGACCCTGAGGGCCGCCGGACCCGACTTCGGACAGCCGCACCGCTGGCTGGCCCCCGTCGTGGGCTATGGCCAGCTCTGGGCTGTGCAGACCCCGCATATCGGAGGCCGCCTGACCCGCTATGAGGAGGACAACGGAACACTCCGGCCCACTGTCGTGTCTGAGGGAGTCTCAAACCACAGCATCGGCAGCCGCAATCTGGACGCCGCCGTACTGGTGGCTCCGGGACAGCCGGTCGTCCCGTCACAGGACCACCGCCGCCTGCTGTGGCTGGAGTGTCCGGCGGCCTGCTCCGTCCGGCAGGAGTTGCCGCTGAACGGCGTGTTCACCAGCAACCTCCTGCACTTCTCGGGGCAGATCTGGGTGGGCGATCAGGCGGGGACGCTGCACCGCTGGGCGGGCCGCTGAGGCATCCTGCTTATGCGTCGGTCTATTTCTGAAACAGCGCGCGGTATTCGCCGTAGCCCTCCGCCTCCAGCTGCTCTGCCGGCACGAAGCGCAGGGCCGCCGAATTGATGCAGTAGCGCAGGCCACCCTGGTCCTGCGGGCCGTCGGGAAACACGTGGCCCAGGTGAGAATCCGCGCTGCCCGAGCGCACCTCGGTGCGGGCGTATCCAATCTTGTAATCGGTGTTCTCGGTGAGCTGCACGTTCTGGATCGGACGGGTGAAGCTGGGCCAGCCGCAGCCCGCGTCGTACTTGTCCGTGCTGGAAAACAGCGGCTCGCCCGACACCACGTCCACGTAGATGCCGTCGTCTTCGGTGTCCCAGTACTCGCCGGTAAAGGCGCGTTCGGTGCCCTCGTGCTGGGTCACGCGGTACTGCTCGGGGGTCAGGCGGTCTCGCAGTTCGGCTTCGCTGGGCTTGCGGTACTTGGAAGGGGTCATGCTGCGAGTGTAAGAGCACGGGCCGCCTCCAACCGTGGGGGGCGGCCCTCTCGTGCCTTGAAGTCTTCTTCAGCAGCTCAGTCTGCCGCGTCCGCCTGGGCGTACTGCAGGCGGTGCAGGCGGGCGTAGTAGCCGCCCTTTTCCAGCAGTTCGCGGTGGCTGCCCTGCTCCACGATGCGGCCCTTGCGCATCACCACGATGCGGTCGCAGTGCTCGATGGTGCTCAGGCGGTGGGCGATGATGATGGAGGTGCGTCCGGACATCACCTTGACGAGCGCCTGCTGAATCCTCAGCTCGGTCTCGGTGTCCACGTTGGCGGTGGCCTCGTCGAGCACCAGCAGGATGTCGGGATTCTGGATCAGGGCGCGGGCAAAGGCGAGCAGCTGCTTCTGTCCGGTCGAGAGGGTGGCGCCGCGCTCGCGCACCTCGGTCTGGTAGCCCCGCTCCAGCGACAGGATGTAGTCGTGGACGCCCACGTACTTGCAGGCCTCGACCACCCGTTCGTGGGGAATCTCGGTGTTGTTCAGGGTCAGGTTGCTCTCGATGGTGCCGGCAAACAGAAACACGTCCTGCAACACCACGCCCACATGCTTGCGCAGGTCGTGCTGCGCGAGGTCGCGCACGTCTGAGCCGTCCACCTTCACGGCTCCGCGCTGCACGTCGTAAAAGCGGCTGACCAGGGCGGTGACGCTGGTCTTGCCCGCGCCCGTCGCGCCCACGAGGGCCACGCTCTCGCCCGGCGCGATGCTCAGGTCAATGCCGCGCAGAATCCAGCGGTCATCGTCATCGGAGGTCTGGGCCGTCACGGTCTGGTCGTAGGAGAACCAGACCCCCTCGAAGTCCACCCGGCCCTCGAAGTTCGGCAGCGTCCGGGCATCCGGCTTGTCGGCAATCTCCTCCTCGGTGTCGAGCACCCCGAAGATCCGCTCGGAAGACGCCATGGCGGCCTGCAGGTTATTGAACACGTCGGCCAGGTCCTGAATGGGCTGAAACAGCTGCTGGGACAGCTGCACGAAGGCGAACAGCGTGCCGACCGTGATTGCCCCGGCGACCGCTCCAGTCTGCAGCGCGCCGCTGGCGTCGGTGCCTACACCCAGGATCTGGCGCGAGGCGAAGTACAGGATCAGTGCCACGGCGACCTGCCCCAGGATGGCCACCGTGGGCATGAACAGCGAGAACCAGTAGACGCTGTTCTCGTTGGCGATGAGCAGGCTGCGGTTGCTGTGCTCGAAATCCAGGGCGCTGCGGCGCTCGCGCCCGAACAGCTGCACGGTCAGCATCCCGGTGATGTTCTCGTTGAGCTTGCTGTTCACGATGGCCTGCTGCGTGCGGGTGTTGCGAAAGGCGTCGCGCAGGCGGGTGCGGAAGAAGTTGGTGGCGAAGTACAGCACCGGCAGCACGGTAAAGCTGATCAGCGCCAGCCGCCAGTTCACGCTGAGCATGATCACCACGTACACCACGATCACGAAGGTGCTCTGGATCAGGCTGACCAGTCCGCCGGTGATGAACTGGTTGATGGCGTCCACGTCGCTGGTCACGCGGGTAATCAGGCGGCCCACCGGGTTCTGATCGAAAAAGGCCAGATGCAGGCGTTGCAGCTTGCCGAACACGTCGGCGCGGATGTCACGCAGCACGTTCTGGCCCAGATAGCCGATGGCCAGGGCAAAGGCGTACTGCAACACAAATTCCAGCACCTTGAGGCCCATGTACAGCAGCGCCGTCAGGGTCAGTCCCCGGTAGACCGCGTCCAGATCGGTCTGCCGTTGCAGGGCGAGCGGCGTCAGGTAAGTGTCGATGGCGTGGCGCTGGATCAGGGCGAACAGCGGTGAGGCCAGCGAGATCAGCAGCGCCAGCGCTACGCCGCCGATCACGAACGGCAGGTAGGGCCGGATGTAGCGCAGGATGCGCCGGGTCAGATTGGCGTCGAATTCCTTCTTGTAGGCGTCGTCAGGAGCCGTAGGCACGGTCATTTCACCACCTCCTGGCGGGTCTGTTGTGCGGCGCGGATGGCTTCGCGGCGTGCGGCCAAGCGGTCGGCCGCCACCTCGGGATCGCCGGGCGCTCCACCTTCCTCGTCCAGATCGCTCGCGAGGCGCTGCAGGCGTTCGAGTTCGGCGTAGTGGCCGCCCAGCGCGAGCAGTTCATCGTGGCTGCCCGCCTCGGTCACGCGGCCCTCTTCCAGCACGACGATGCGGTCGGCGTGGCGCAGGGTGCTGACCCGGTGGGCGATTAGGATGACGGTGCGGCCCGCGCTGACCTCACGCAGTCCGTCCAGGATCTTGCGCTCGGTCTCGGTGTCCACCGCCGAGAGGCTGTCGTCCAGAATCAGGATGGCAGGTTCGCGCACGATGGCCCGCGCGACAGCGGTGCGCTGGCGCTGGCCGCCGCTGAGGGTCACGCCACGCTCGCCCAGCATCGTCCCAAAGCCCTCTGGGAAATCACGCACGTCATCCAGAAGTCCGGCGAGGCGCGCGGCGTTCTCCACCCGCGCCGGGTCCGGGCTCTGGGGAACGTGCGGCAGAACCGGCAGGCCCACCACACTGACCCCCAGCGGCACCGGGGGCAGCTCCTGCTTTTCTATTCCGAAGGCGATGTTGTTGGCGATGGTGTCGCTGAACAGGAACGGCTCCTGCGGCACGACGGCCACAGCGTCATGCAGCGCGGTCAGCGGAATCACGCGCACGTCGTGGCCGTCCAGCCGCACCACGCCGGAGGTGGGGTCCATGCTGCGGGTGATCAGCTGCCCCAGCACCGTCTTGCCGCTGCCGGTAGGTCCCGTGATGCCCAGGAATGTTCCGGCAGGCACGCTGAGGTTGATGTGCGACAGCACCTCGCGGTCCCCGTACTGAACCGACACGTTCTCAAAGCTCAGATCACCGCGCAGCTGCCGGATGCTCGTGTCGGTGCGGCCCGGCACGTCCTGCACCTGCGGGCGGGCATCATACAGTTCCCGCAACCGCCGCCACGAGCCTAACCCACGCTGAATGACTCCAGTGATCCAGCCGACCATCAGCATGGGAAAGGTCAGGCGCTCCAGGGTCCCCACGAACTGCACGAACATGCCCACCGTGAAGGTCTGTGCGTTCGCCGGGTCAATGATCAGCCGCCCGCCCACAAGCAGAATCAGGCCGAACGCCAGACCCAGCAGCAGGCTGGTAAAGGACCGCAGCGGTCCGTCCACCTTGGTCAGGGCGATGTTGCGCCGCAGCAGTTCCAAGTTCATCGCCTTGTACTCGGCGACCTCGCGGTCCTCGATGGCGTATCCCTTGACCACCCGCGCGCCGCTGAAGTTCTCCTGGGCCTTGCCCGCGATCTTGGAGTTCTGCTCCTGCGCCAGCCGGTGGCGGGTGCTGATGAGCCGCGCGAGGTACGTCAGCACACCCACGATGATCGGCAGCACCGCCAGCACGATCAGGGTCAGCTGCCAGCTCAGGCTGAACATCACCGCAAAGGCCGTGGCAAACCCGGACACGATGTTCACGATCTGCCACGCGCCGAAGCCCAGCATTTCGCGCACGGCGCTGAGGTCGCCGGTCAGTCGGTTCATCAGGTCGCCGGTGCTCGCACGGTCGTAATACGGCTTGTCCAGCGTCTGCAGGTGTCCAAAGATGTCGCGCCGGACTTCGTATTCGGTCTGGCGCGAGGCGACCACGATCAGGCGGCGCATAAAGAGCATCAGGGTACCTGCCGTCACCGCTGCGCCCACGATGCCCAGGGCGTACAGCCCGGCCTGGGTCAGGGTGATGCCGGCCGTGCCGGGATCGGCGTCCCGGGCGCCGGTCAGGCCGTCGATGGTCAGACGGATGAAATAGAACGGCAACAGGTTGACGCTGTTGGCAATGACCACCAGCACCAGACCGATCAGATACTGCCGCCGGTGCATTTTCAGATAGGGCCACAGGGAGCGCAGACTGTCCAAGGGAAACCTCGAAAGGGGAAGGCAAGAGACGAAGAATTCGGGGCAAAGGTCTGCCCGTGCGGCGGACAGCATACGCCGGATGGCCGGGAGGCGAATGCGCCGAATGGCGCATAACCTTTATGCCGCCACGCGCCGGAAGACCGCGTCCTGAACCCGGTCGCGGCCACCTCCGCAGACCTCCCGAGGGCCGCCTTTTTGCCCCCAGCCACCGGCCGACCTGGGGCACCGGCGCGGCACGATTGACACACCTGGGGGGCAGTGCTACTATTCCCAGCCGGAAGTGATCGCGCCTGGCGGGCCGCTTCCGCGCTCAGGCCAACCGTTCTGGGTCCAGCTGTTCTGGGTAGGGTGCCACCCTAGCTCAACTGGTAGAGCACCCGACTTGTAATCGGAAGGTTGGGAGTTCGATTCTCCTGGGTGGCTCCAACACGCTGTTCTTTCACCACAGATGGACCGCGTGAAGTTTCAAAGGGTATTGTGGCTTGACAATCCGGGTAGGTGGCCGAGTGGTTAAAGGCGACAGACTGTAAATCTGTTCACGTACGTGTACGGCGGTTCGAATCCGCCCCTGCCCACCACACGCGGGAATAGCTCAGTTGGTAGAGCGTCAGCTTCCCAAGCTGAATGTCGCGAGTTCAAGTCTCGTTTCCCGCTTTTCTTTGTCCTGGAAGCCCAAGCTTCTGTAGCTCAGTGGTAGAGCACTCCCTTGGTAAGGGAGAGGTCGTCGGTTCAATCCCGACCAGAAGCTCCAGATCTCCAGCGAATGGTCCGCAGAAAATTGCGGACCATTCTCCTTTCAGGTTAAGACGCAGGTCTTGGCGAGCGCGGAACAGACGAGTACACTGGCAAGGCTTGCCTGGAGTACCTGGCCGCGGCTGCGGAACAACACCAGCGTCACTCGATTCCATACAGGCAGTTTGATCTCCATTTCTTGCACCATCCCTCAGGAGGATTTGACCATGGCAAAAGGAACGTTTGAGCGCACGAAGCCGCACGTGAACGTGGGCACCATCGGCCACGTCGACCACGGCAAGACCACC
>NZ_BMOM01000043.1 GCF_014647075.1 Deinococcus aerophilus
TGCAGGCGTCCACACGGACCGTCGTAGCCGGTGATGACGTGCGCCGAGTCGAAAGTGAACTCGGACGTGAGGGTCCAGGGCACCTCAGCGGCCCTGGGACGGCGGGGCCGCCACGTGGTCGGGGGCCGAGTAGCGCACGGTGCAGATGGTGTTCAGGCCGCCGCGCATGCCGTAGTCGCAGCGGATCTCCATGCTCAGTGGATCGAGCAGCTGCACCAGATCGGCCAGAACGCGCCGGGTGGCGTGTTCGTGGTAGATGCCCACGAAGCGGTAGCTGGTCAGGTAGTACTTCAGGCTCTTGAGTTCCACGCACGACTCACGCGGCAGGTAGCGGATCTCCAGCCGGCCGAAATCGGGCAGGCCGCTCCACGGGCACACCGGGCTGAACTCGTCGGTGATGATCTCGATCTGCATCGGCTCGCCCGGATACCGCACCGGATCGTCCTCGCGGAGATGTGGAAAGGTACCGAGCACCGCCACGTCGATGGCGCTCAGGTCCTGCACGTCGTAGCGGCGGTCAAAGCCAGGGTTCTGCGGAGCGGCCATATCCGCTCCCTCGTGTGTTCTCGTCATGATGTCTCCTCAGTCGGGCGCCGGCGGCACCCGGGATGACGGCACAGGTCATCCTGATTGAAGCGGGCGTTTTCCTTCCCCGGTCTCGGAGCAGGATCGGCCTCACCCGCACAGTATCGGGGCCTGAGGGCAGCGGCGCAATGACGTTCGTCTGGGACGGGCGGCTGAGGGTGTGGTGCCTCCAGAGGGTCCTGTGCTCCCCGACCTGCTCTGGGCCGGGGTGCAGCCAGAAGAAACAAGAGCGGGGGCGGCCCCAAACAGGAGCCGCCCGCCGTGAAGGACGCTGACGCTGGGTCCACCGGCTCAGTCGGTGGCCGGGCTCGTGACCTCCACGTTCGAGATGGCGGGTGCTTCCAGCACGGGCTTTTTCAGCAGCCCCAGCAGGCCGGTGCTGACCGCGGTGCCGACCAGAATCGCCACGATGTACATGGGCAGGTTGACCACGGCATTGGGAATGAACAGCACGAACAGGCCGCCGTGCGGGGCGCGCAGCAGGCAGCCGGCCGCCATGCTGATCGCGCCGGCCACCGCCGAGCCGATCATCAGCGCCGGGATCACGCGCAGGGGATCGCGCGCCGCAAAGGGAATGGCCCCTTCAGTGATGAACGACAGTCCCAGCACCCCGGCGGCCTTGCCCGCCTCGCGCTCGTCGCGGGTAAAGCGGTTCTTGAAGAACAGGGTGGCGAAGAACAGCGCCAGCGGCGGCGTCATGCCGGCGGCCATCGCTGCGGCGATCGGTCCGTAGACCTGCGAGCCGAGCAGGCCCACCGAGAAGGTGTAGGCGGCCTTGTTGATCGGCCCCCCCATGTCAAAGGCCATCATGGCGCCCAGAATGGCCCCCAGCACGCTGGCCGAGGTGTTGCCCAGCCCCTGGAGCCACGCGGTGGCCGCATCCAGGGCGGCGGCGACCGGGCGGGCCACCACATAGATCATCAGCAACCCGGTGATGGCCGTGCCGAGCAGCGGCAGCAGCAGCGTGGGCTTGAGGCCCTCGAGCGTGCGCGGCAGCCGGATGCCCTGATTGAGCCAGCGGGTGACGTAGCCGGCCAGGAATCCCGCAACCAGTCCGCCCAGAAAGCCGCTGCCCCCCCCCAGGGCGAGCAGGCCGCCGATCATGCCGGGAGCGAGGCCGGGGCGGTCGGCAATGGAAAAGGCGATGTAGCCGGCGAGCACCGGAATGAACAGACCGAAGGCGCCGGTACCGCCGCCGATCTGGCTCAGCGCCGCCCCGAAGCTGCCGGGAGGCGGATTGATGCCTCCAAAGGCGAAGGCCAGCGCAATCAGCAGCCCCCCCGCCACCACGAAGGGCAGCATGTGCGAGACCCCGGTCATCAGGTGCTTGTAGGCGCTGGGCACGCCCGCGTTCCTGGCCGCCTTGGCCGCGCCCGCCTGCGCCACGAAATCTCCGTCGGCTGCGCCAGTTCCCGTTGCCCCCGCCGCGCCGTAGACCGTCGCCTCGGTCAGGGCACGCTGCACCAGCGCCTGTCCGCCGCTGATGGCGGGCTTGGTGCCGGTCTGGTACACCCGTTTGCCCACGAAGCGTGAGAGGTCGACGTTGGTGTCTGCCGCGATGATCACCACGTCCGCCTGCGCGATGTCCTGCGCGGTGAGCGGATTGCCCGCGCCCACGCTGCCCTGGGTTTCCACCTTGACGCGCAGACCCAGCGCCCGGGCGCCGTTTTCCAGGCCCTCGGCGGCCATGAAGGTGTGGGCAATGCCGGTGGGGCAGGAGGTGACGCCGACCACGCTGGAGGCCGGGGCGGTGGGCACTGGGGTGGCAGCGCCCGCCGTGACCGGAGAGGCGGCGTCTGGGGCCTCCTGACCGGCTGCCTGGGCAATCAGGTCCGCCGCGTTCCGGATGGCCTCGGTGGTGCTGGCACGCACGACGCGTTTGCCCGCGAACCGCGCCTCGTCCACCTCCACGTCCGCGGCGAGAATCACCGCGTCGGCCGCGGCGATCTCGTCGGGCGTCAGGGGATCCTGGGCACCGACCCCGCCCCGCGTTTCCACCCGCAGGGAGTGGGCCGAGGCCTGGGCCGCGCGCCGCAGCGCCTCGGCGGCCATGAAGGTGTGGGCGATGCCGGTGGGACAGGCGGTAACGGCAACCAGATGAGCCATGAAAAAACCTCCGGGAAATGGGATGGGGCCGGGAAAAGCGGTGGGAATGGGAAGGCGGACAGACCGGGGGAGGCAGAGAAACGAAGGGTGGGTGCCGCTCAGCCTCTCTGCTCCACCCCTTCGCGGACGTCCTCCACCGTGACCTGCGCGGCGAAGGCGTCCAGTTCGGTGCGCGGCGGCAGGTGGGCGCCGAGGCGGGTGACCGCGCCCAGACTGAAGGCGGTGGCGCGGCGCGCGGCGTCGGCGAGGCCCAGTCCGTCGGCGTGGGCCGAGAGCAGACCCGCCACCATCGCGTCTCCCGCACCCACGGTGCTCTGGACCTTCACGCGGGGGGGGCGGGCGCGCACGGCTTCCCCGCCGCTCACGAACAGGGCCCCGCGTTCGCCCTGCGAGACGGCGACCATGTGGGCGCCCCGCCGCAGCAGGTCGCGGGCAGCGGCCAGGACCTGCGCCTCGCTGTCCAGGGGGCGCCCCAGCGCCGCCTCCAGCTCCTGCAGGTTGGGTTTGATCACGTCGGGCAGCACGTTCGCCGCCAGGACCGCGCTCAGGGCCGCGCCGCTCGTGTCCAGGGCCACGAAGCGGCCCGCCGCGCGCAGCCGGGCAACCAGCCGGGCGTAGAAACCGGCGTCCACGCCCGGCGGCAGGCTGCCGGCCAGCACGAACGTGGTGTGGTCGGCCATCAGGTCGTCAAGGCGGCCTTCTAACTGTTGCAACGCCGGCGCGGTGGCGGCCAGCCCCGGCAGGTTGATGTCGGTCGTCTGCTGCGCGGCGCCGTCGACCAGCTTGATGCCGACGCGGGTCGCGCCGGGGACCCGCACAAAGGCGTCACGCATGCCCTTGGCCCGGAACAGCGCCTCAAAGGCCTGTGCATTGTCCTCGCCCAGCAATCCGGTCGCCGTGACTGCCATCCCCCAGTCGGCCAGGAAGGCGGCTACGTTCACCCCCTTGCCGCCGGCGTCCAGCTGGAAGGCCTGCCCGCTGTTGACCTCGCCGCGGCGCCAGCCGTCGGCACGCACGGTGAGGTCCAGCGCGGGGTTGACGGTCAGGGTGGCCACTGGGGCCGGGGACGCCGCAGTCATGCGCCCGCCTCCTGTGGCTCCTGCGGACGCACCAGGGCGCGCACCGCCCCGGCGCTGGACTGGGTCAGGGCCTGCCGGGCCAGGGCCTGCAGATCGCTCAGCGTGCGCCCGCGCAGGGCGGCCTTGACGCCGGCGATCTGCGGCGTGCTCACCGAGAGTTCGCGCACCCCCAGTCCCGCGAGCATCAGTGCGCCCACCTCGTCGCCTGCCGCGCCGCCGCAGACGCCCACCCACTTGCCGTGGCGCTCGGCGGCCTGCACCGTGAGGTGAATCAGCTGCAGCACGGCGGGGTGCATCGCGTCGGTCTGGTGGGCCAGCTGCGGGTGCAGGCGGTCCATCGCCAGGGTGTACTGGGTCAGGTCGTTGGTGCCCACACTGAAAAAATCCACCTCGGCGGCCAGCGCGCCGGCGATCAGGGCCGCCGAGGGCACCTCGATCATCACGCCCAGCGGCACCTCGGGGGCACCGAGTTCACGGCGCACGTCCTCGAAGATCGCGCGGGCGCGGCGAAAGTCTTCCAGGGTGGAGACCATGGGGAACATCAGGTGGACGTTGGGGTGATCCCGCGCCACCCGCGCCACCGCCCGCAACTGCGGCAGGAACAGGTCGGGGCGCTCGAAGCACAGCCGGATGCCGCGCAGGCCCAGGAACGAGTTGTCCTCGCGGGCCAGGCCCAGGTACGGCACCTCCTTGTCGCCGCCGATGTCCAGCGTGCGGATGATCAGGGGCCGGCCCTCCAGCGCCCGGGCCATGGCCCGGTACTCGCGTTCCTGTTCGTCCTCGTCCGGTACGCTGTCGCGCTCCAGAAACAGAAACTCGGTGCGCATCAGCCCCACGCCCTCCGCCCCGGCCTCCAGGGCGGGCAGGGCGTCGGCGGCGCGGTTGATGTTGGCGGCGACCTCGATCCGTGTGCCGTCGCGGGTCGCCCCCGGCTCGAAGCGGGCGGCGCGTGCGGCCTCGCGCTCCCGTTCCAATACGCCCTGGCGCTCGCGGGCCGACTGCACGTCCGCCTCCGAGGGGTTCAGGTACAGCCGCCCTGCCACGCCGTCCAGGATCGCGGGGGTGCCGTCGGGTACCTCCAGCACGCCGCTGCCCGCCGCCACCACCGCCGGCAGTCCCAGTCCCCGCGCGATGATCGCGGTGTGGCTGGTTGGGCCGCCCTGTGCGGTCACGAAGCCGAGCAGGGTTCCCGGGCCCAGCCGCGCCGTGTCGCTGGGGGTCAGGTCGGGGGCGAGCAGGATCACCGGTCCGCCCGGATGCACCTCGGGTTCCTGAAGCCCGAGCAGGTGGCGCAGCACCCGCCGCTGCACGTCACCGAGATCGGCGGCGCGGGCGGCCAGGGTGGGGTCATCGAGTTTCTGCAGCTGCGCAATGCGTTCGCCGGTCGCAGACTGGTAGGCCCAGGCCACCCCGTGGCCGTCCAGCACGCGCCCCACTGCGTCCTGCACGGTGCCGTCGTCGGCGAGCAGCTCCTGGTGGGCGCGGAAGATGGCACCCTTGTCGGCGCCGAAGCGGGCGCCCACCTCCTCGATCAGGATGTCCAGCTCGGCGTGGGCGGCGGCCAGCGCGTCGTCCAGGCGGGCGGCGTCCTGTGCCGGATCACCGGGTTCGTCGCGCACCTCCAGCGGCCGCGGCGCGTGCTGCCGGGTCACGCCGACCACCAGCCCGTCGGCGGCCGCCACTCCCTCCACCGTCGCTCCGACCGTCTGCGGTACCCACTCGGGTTCGCGGCGGGGGGCCGGGTGGTCCACGGGAGCGCTGAGGTCGTCTCCCAGTCCCGCACGGATCGCGTCGGTTACCGCGCTCAACGTATCGGGGTTGTCCGCGCTCACGGTCAGCGGGGTGCCGCGCGTCAGACCCAGGGCGAGCACTTCCATCAGCCGGGTGGCGTCGGCGCTCTCGCCCGAGTCGCGCCGGAGCCGCACCCGGCCCCCGCGCGAACGCACCAGGTTCGCCAGCCCGGTCGCGGGCCGCGCATGCATGCCCAGCGGATTGGGCAGCGTGACCTGGGCCGAATAGGGCAGGTCGCGGGCGGCGGGGGCGGCGTCGGCGGGCCGCTCGCCGGTCAGGGCCTCCTGAATGTCGGCCGGGTCAGCCGTGGTGGAGAGTTTTTCCACCAGCTTCTCGTCGGCGAGCACCCGGGTCAGCCGGCGCAGGATGTCCAGATGTTCATCGCTCGCGGCGGCGATGCCCACCACCAGGCGCACCGTCTCGCCGCCCTCGCCCCACGCCACGCCCTGCGGCACCTGCAAGACCGCCAGGCCCGTCTCGTGAATCAGGCCGCGCGTCTCGGGCGTGCCGTGGGGAATGGCAATGCCCAGGCCCAGGTAGGTGTTGGCCTGCTCCTCCCGCGCGTGCATGCCCTGCACGTAGTCCGGGGCGACCTTGCCGGCGGCCGACAGCAGCGCGGCGACCTGCGTGATGGCGTCGGCCTTGCTGCCCGCCTGGGCACCCAGCCGAATCAGTTGCTGCGGAAGATCGATCATTCCTGCCCTCCCTGGGCGACCACGCTGCCGGGCCGCATGCGGTCACTGCTGACCTGTGTGAATTTGAAGATTTATGATCAATTTTGAGCAATTCAGATCATAAGCAATCCGGAGGAAGGATGCAAGTCCGGGAAGGTTCCTGAAGGTGAAAGGGATCAGTCGCGCGATGGCACTGTCTCCCGTAAAGGTGGCATGTGGACGGAGAGTACTTCTGGAACGACAGAATGCTGTTCTATTGGAATGACGGTCCGTGGACGGACATCGTTGAGGACACGTGTCCTCAGCCGACCGGGAAGGTGGTGGGTGCCGCGCGGGTTCGCGACTAAAAGCGGAGTGCTGAGCAGATTTGAGCAATTCCGCCGGCTGCGCTAGCATGGGTTCACATGACCGCCCCCCTCGCCGAGGAACGCCTGAGCCGCATTCTCGATCTGCTGGCCCGCCAGGGCACCGTGCGCACGGTGGCGCTGACCGAACATCTGGGCATCAGCGGCGCGACCGCCCGGCGCGACCTCGACGTGCTGGCCCGGCGCGGGCTGGTGCGCAAGGTGCATGGCGGGGCAGCGCTGGCAAGCCAGGACCAGCACTACCGCGACCGCCAGCACCGCGAACAGGGGGGGAAGGCCCAACTTGCCGGGGCCGCCGTGGACCTGCTGCGTCCGGGGCAGACGGTATATATCGACGCGGGGACCACCGCCCGGCACGTCGCGCAGGCGCTGCGCCAGGTCCCGGCGCTGACCCGGACGCTGCGGGTGGTCACCCACGGCCTGGACGTGGCATATGAACTCAACGGCGAGTGCCCTCTGTATGTGGTGGGGGGCGAGGTCTACGGCTCGACCTACAGCCTGACCGGGCCTGACGCCCTGGCCGCCGCCGAGCGTTATTCCTACGACGTGTTTCTGGTGGGCTGCACGAGCATCGACCCCGAACGGGGCCTGACCAACAGCAACCTGGTCGAGGCGCAGCAGAAGACGGCCATCATGCGCCGCGCCCGCCGCAGTGTGCTGATCGCCGACCACAGCAAGTGGGGACACGCCGGCTTCGCCACCTTCGCGGCGCTGGAAGACGTGGCCGCCTGGGTCACCGACCACGCCCCGGCCGCTGCGAAGGCCGCGTTCGAGGCCGCCGGAGTGCAGGTGGTCGATGCCGCGCGTGCGGGCCAGACCGGGCCGGGAAGCGCCAGGGACGACGTCCGCTGACGGCGGTTCCGGTACGGGGGCGTGCCAGGTGCCCAGAACCTGAGCTTGTGGGGGCAACCCGTGGTCATTTCTCGCGCCTGAGGGGACATTCACCCATCACATAGCCATCTCAGGGCCATAGGGCGCGCGGTGGCGTTTCCATCGAGGACCGGTGCTTGGTGGGCGGCGTCTACCCGAGCGCGGCCGCGCCGGTTAAAGTCCGCGATCCGGCGTTGCTGGGTCCGGAGATTGCCGTGGCCGTACAGACCGTCAGGCGGCGACCATAACGGCGCAGGTCGGCCCAAAGGGCACGCCGCGGCCGCACCCTGGCGTGACGGAGAGCGAATCGGTCCGGGCACTCCGGGAGATCAGGTCGGATCTAAAAAGACTCAGGCCACGGCAGATGTCCGAAGACCTGCCCGGGCTCCACCCCTGGGACGGGTGTGCCCAGTCAGTAGCCCCATCAGGCGGTCAGCGAGGCCGCCCCAGTACCTGAAATCGCTGGGCCGTCGTTGCCCCGCGAGGTGACTCCGCGCCCAGCCGCTGCACGCCGGCAAGTTTCCCGGCCACGGCGCGGCGGTCCCCGGACCCGGCCCAGTTCAGATCCAGGCCGGGAGCCAGAGCGTACACGAAGCGGACGCCGTGCTGGCGGGCGTCGGGAGCCTGGTCACGCAGCGCCGCCGCCTCGGCCGCCGGATGGAGCTCACGCCAGCGTTGCCGGTGCCAGGGGTCGTCCTTGGAAGCGTACAGATGGGTGTTCATTCCCCACTGCGCCATGCACCCGAGCAGCCGCCCGCGCTGGGCTGGCGTCTATGGACGTTCTTACAACCCCTCGATCACACCGAGGATGGGCGGGACAGTCATCCACCCTCCTTTCTGGACCGGCAGGCCCCCCCATTGGCGTTCACGGATAGACCGGGTTGACGGTCTGCGCGGCCTCAATCACCTGCACGGCGTCTCCCACATGAAGAGATCATCCGGAAATTCGATGACAGTGTGCCGCCCGAGAAGGCGGCACACTCCTGTGATGCGGCTGAACGACGATCAGTGGGCCGTCCTGACACCTCTTCTTCCTCGACCCGTCAAGCGGACCAAACGAGGACGGCCTCGCCGTCCAGATCGTGAGGTTCTGGACGGCATCCTCTGGGTCTTGCGGACCGGGGCACAATGGGATGCTCTTCCCAAAGGTGAGTACCCTTCCAAGACCACGTGTCATGCCCGCTTTCAGGAGTGGAACGAACAGGGCGTGTTTCCAGCCATCCTGGCCGCGCTGTACGAGATGATCGAGGAGCTGCAGCTCCTCGATCTCCGAGAAGCATTTATCGACGGCACGTTCAGTGCCGCAAAAAAAGGGGCGCAGATGTCGGTCCCACCAAGAAGGGAAAGGGCACCAAGATCATGATCATGGTGGACGCGAATGGCGTGCCACTCGCGGTGCATACTTGCAGTACCCGTCCCGCCGAAGTGAAGCTGGTCCACGCCACTCTCGATGATTCCTTTGGGATGGATTTTCCGAAGTGCTTGATTGGAGATAAAGCGTATGACAGCGATGGCTTGGACGCCGAACTGGCGGCACTTGGGATTTCGATGATCGCGCCCAATCGCCGGAATCGACGAAAAACCCAGGATGGCAGGCCACTGCGCCGCTATAAGCGGCGCTGGAAGGTGGAGCGGACGATCGCATGGCTCCAGAGCTTCCGTCGTGTCCGTACCCGCGACGAGATCAAGTCACAGAACTTCCTGGGGATGGTTCTGCTGGCCTGCATTGTCATCCTGCTTCGCCTAATTTCCGGATGACCTCGAAGCCGGCCCATCCGGTCGGTATCGGGCGCGTCCTGCACCAGATGCTGGCCGAACACGGCGGCTTGCCCGTGACGGCGTACCTGCGCCAGCGCCCGCAGCGGCTCGGTCCCGCGCGTGCCGTCCGGCAGGACGTTCACGACGGCGCAGCGGGCACAGCTCTCCACGACTTCAAACGCCACCGTGCCGATGCGGATGCGCCGCCAGAAATCCTCGGCATACGCCTGAGCGCCGCCGATCACCACATTCGGACGGAACTCGGCATGTCCCACCGGGCGGCTCAGGTGCCGGTTGAACTCGGCCAGCGACGTCTCGCCGATCAGGTGAAAGGGGTTGCCGTCCACGAAGCTCAGCAGGGAATGGAAGGGCCGGTCGCGCGGCTGCCAGCGCTGGGCGTCGTCCGGCAGATACACCAGATCGAAGGTGCCGCCCAGATACGCGCTGATCCAGGCCGTCGCCTCCGCCGAGACGGTAACGCCGCTCAGCGCATCGCCCCACATGTCCACCGCGCGGGGCTCGCCCTGCGGCTGCCACGGCACGCTCAGCGGCGGCATGCCGGGAGCCCGGACGCTCAGGCCCCCACCGGTCAGTGCCACCTCGATCAGGCGCATCCTGGAAAACTCCCGCTGGGTCACGGGCCGTCCCGCCGCGTCGGTGACCATCCAGCGGCGGTCGTGGTTCAGGCCACGCGGCCCGAGTTCAGAGTGCTGCAGTGCAACACCCCCCGCTGACTTGATCGGGTAGATGTACAGGGCGCGGACGGTTGGGGGGCTGGGAGTGGGAGGCGGCGTGGTCATGAAGGGGGCCTTGTGAAGATCAGGTGGAGGGAACTCCCGAGCGTGCCTGCCGGTTCAGGCGCTCCAAAGCTGCGCTGCCCATTCTGTCGCAAGGAATGCTGGGCTGCCACCCCGTTCCGAGTCCCCACAGCACCTCTTCGGGGCGCAGCGTGCCGTCAATGGTCTCCCGAGAAGCTGGCTGCAGTCCTGTTCGCCGGCCAGGGACCGGGCATACCTGGAAACGGGCATCTTCGCGTCAGGAGGCCACCTGACCGGCCGGTGCTAGCTTGACGGCATGGACGAAAGCCTGCCCGAGTTGCTGGCCGAGCTGGTACGCCGGAACTCCGTGAATCCAGCGCTGGTCCCTGACGGAGCCGGCGAAGTCGAGATCGCCGGTTTTGTGCTCGCCTGGCTGACGCGGCACGGTATTCCGGCAGAGCTGGATCTGGCCGCGCCGGGCCGGCCCAGCGTGATTGCGCGGGTCAGGGGCAGCGGTGGAGGTCAGACGCTGCTGCTCAATGCCCACCTGGATACGGTGGGGCTGGCAGAGATGCCCGCGGCGCTGACGCCCACCATCCGCGGCGGAAGGATGTACGGGCGCGGCACCTACGACATGAAGGCGGGGCTGGCCGCCTGCCTGCTGGCCCTGCGGGACGCCCGGGGGATGACGCTGCGCGGCGACGTGATCCTGACCGCCGTGGCCGACGAGGAGCACGCGAGCATCGGTACGCAGTCGGTGCTGAAGAAGGTGCGGGCCGACGCCGCCATCGTCACCGAGCCCACAGGCTTGCAGCTGTGCGTGGCCCACAAGGGCTTTACCTGGCACGAGCTCACCACCCGGGGACACGCCGCCCACGGCTCGCGCCCGGATCTGGGGCAGGACGCCATTGCCCACATGGGCCGGGTGCTCGTGGAGCTCGAAGCGCTGGGACGCGAGCTGACGTTGTGCTCCGCCCATCCCCTGCTGGGCCACGGCTCGCTGCACGCCTCCCTGATTTCCGGCGGCCAGGAACTGTCCAGCTATCCGGAGCGCTGCACCCTGCATCTGGAGCGGCGCACCCTGCCCGGCGAGACCCCACAGGACGTGGAGGCCGAACTTGACCGGCTGCTCAGGCGGCTGGAAGCAGATCCCGGTTTCCGGGCCGAGCACCGCCTGCTGCTGACCCGCGAACCCCTGAGCGTGCCCGCAGACGCGCCCATCGTCGGCCTGCTGTCCCGGCAGGCCGGGCGCGTGCTGGGTCAGGCGCCGGCCCAGATGGGCCTGAGCTTCTGGATGGACTCGGCCCTGCTGGCGGCGGCAGGCATTCCCACCGTGGTCTTCGGCCCCAGCGGTGCGGGGGCACACGCCAGCGAGGAATGGGTGGACCTGGCCTCTGCCGAGCAATGCCACGAGATTCTGAGTGCCACCATCGCCGAATTCTGTGCGTGATTCCGCACGTCCACCTTGCAGGAGGGCCCCATGACCGCCTCTGAAACCTCCCACGTCTATCTTCATCCCCACGCCCAGACCTTTGCCCCGCACACCCGGCCGGAAGTGCTGGATTTTCACCGCAGACTGCCGGGCTACGCGCCCACACCGCTCGTTTCTGCCCCGCATCTGGCGGCGGCGCTGGGCGTCGGCGAGGTGTGGGTCAAGGACGAGTCTCACCGTCTGGAGCTGCCTGCCTACAAGATTCTGGGGGCGTCGTGGGCCACCTACCGGGAGCTGGAAACCCTCTTCGGACCGTTTGAACCCTGGACGACCCTGGACGGTCTGGCGGCCCAGCTGCGCCCACACCTGCCGCTGGTTCTGGTGGCCGCGACAGACGGCAACCACGGCCGCGCCGTGGCGCGCGTGGCCGGCTGGCTGGGGCTGCAGGCCCATATTCTGGTGCCGCAGGACATGGTGGAGGCCCGGCAGAGGGCGATTGTGGGCGAGGGAGCGAGGTTGCAGATCATCCACGGCTCCTATGACGAGGCGGTGATGGCCGCCGCCGAGCGGGCAGATGGGCGGCACGTGGTGATCAGTGACACGGCCTGGGACGGCTACACCCGTGTGCCCGGCTGGGTGGTGGAGGGATACAGCACCATCTTCCTGGAAATCGACGCGCAGCTGGCCGCCCGGCACGCCCCGCCGCCGGATGTGGTGGCCGTGCAGATGGGCGTCGGATCGTTGGCCGCCGCCGTGGTGCGCCATTACCGCGCCGCTGACATGCCGACACGTGTGGTGGGCGTCGAGCCTCTGCACGCCGACTGCGTGTTGCGTTCGTTGCAGGCGGGCCAGCCCGTCGAGACGCCGGGGCCGCATCCCTCGATCATGGCCGGCCTCAACTGCGGCACGGTTTCACCGCTGGCCTGGCCGCTGCTGCGGGATGGCCTGAACGCCTCGGTTGCCATTCCCGACGCCCGCGCCGAAGACGCCATGCGGATGCTGGCCGCCGACGGCGTGGTGTCCGGCGAGAGCGGCGCGGCGGGTGCGGGCGGCCTGATTGCACTCCTCACCGGACCGGACGCCCGGCGACACCGGGACGCACTGGACCTGACCCCCCACAGCCGTGTCCTGATCGTCTCCACCGAGGGAGCGACCGACCCGCAGGCCTACGCGCGAATCCTGGGGTGAACGGGGCGGCCGTGACGGCGTCTGGTCAGGAACAGCGCCTCGTCCGGGCAGGTCTGCTCCAGCCGCCGGAACACGGTGCCGTTCACGGTTGCCCCCACGTGTTCCAGTGCCAGCAGCAGCGCCCCAAACACCGGCTCGTGCCAGCGGGCCGGCCAGCCCCCCCCGGATGTGCACGCGGACCCGCTTCAGCAGCGCTCCGCCCAGCACGGGCGACCCGCGGCGCATCACCCCGCCGGAGGTGGTGAGCAGGTAACCGCCCAGGGACGCGCCGTGCTTCTGCACAAGGTACAAGGTGCCGGGACGGGCGGCGTGTCCGGTGTGACCGCACATGACGTGTCACGACACGCACCACAGGTCGTCGGTGGGGGGGCAGGGGGTTGGGGCGGGAGACGGTCACGAGCGCGCGCTCCTGCACGACGGGGTGCGTCCCCCCGAGGGCGTACAGCCGCGCCCTGCCGGCGCAACAGCCGGCCGAGATTCCCGACAAAGCGTTCCTGAAAGCGGGCGATGGCGTGGCCAGTGAGCTGGATATCGTGCATGGTGGTTCTTCCTGATTTCTAGGGTCGGGGTCACCCGCGTCACCGCGTGATGCGGCCCGTCGGAGACTCCAAACTGACCTGGGCCAGTGTCTGGGAGCGGCTCAGGTCCCCACCAAATCTGGGGTCGTGGCGAACCATTGTGAGGTGAAGGCGGACCGTATCTGCCACCACTTGTCGGGTGGTACAGCCCAGCAGCCCCCTCCCGGTGTTCAGGCGTCTCGGGCAGCGTTCACAGCTCCTGTGGACGGCAATTTCGACACTTGCCCTGGGGCGGCCCGGTGGTTCGTATCCATTGACAGACACGCCGCTTCCGTTGTTGAAAGTGCTGTTCAGTCCGCAGCTTCGCTCGGAAGTCCTTCCATCTGGTGGCGCCCTGTGCGCCACGGCACCGCCAAGGAGAGAAGGTGATGGACGCTTTGGCTTCATGACATCGGGGTTGCTTCTCAGTGGTTCCTTAGGCTAATCTCACGTCACCTGCCAAGTAGAAGCCAAGTAGAAGCGCTTTGTCGTCGATCTCTGATCCGATCAACACGCGAGCTTGACGTTAAGACAGTCCGTTCAACGTCTAACCATGCGCTTCCCTCATACAAGTGGCGCAGTCCTGCTGCGCTGCAAGTAGGAGATCACATGACCCGTGGATCATCCCTCATCACGCTTCTCCTCTCTGCCTCGCTGCTAATCGGCTGCGGACAGGAGAGCCCCGCAGTCACCGCGCCGCCGGTCAATACCAGCAAGGTGGCTCTGACCGCGGCAGTGGCCACCAACAACGCTTCGGTCCTGCTCACCTTCTCGGCGGAGCCCGACGCAGCCGCGCTGAATCCGGCGCAATATCATCTGAAACGTCCGGACGGCAGCGAGCTGAGCCTTCAGGGCGTGTTCCCCATTCCGGGGACCCGGCAGGCGGTGCTGGCCACCTCCACGCAACCCACCGGGCAGCTGACCCTGCTGCGCGGGGGCGCGGCGCCGGTTACCCTCGCGTCGTCCAACGTGGAGCCGCCCGCCCTGACCGAGGTCACCCCGCTCAACTCCACCCAGGTGCTGCTGCGTTTTGCCGGCTCCCGGGGGGACGCCGCGGCACTCGCTGCCGTGTCCGAGCAACCCGGTCTCTACCGCATCGGCGACCTCAACGTGACGGCGGCCAAACTCAGCGCCGACAAGAGCGCCGTGCTGCTCACCACCAGCCAGCAGCACAACACCGCCTACCGGCTTGAAGCTGCCGGAATGATGACCCGCGATCTGGGACTGATCCAGCCGGGAGGCGTGACCTTCACCGGTATGGGCACCCCGGATGTGGTGCCCCCGCGTGCCGTTGACGTTTCGGTTTCCGACCGCATGACGGTGGTGGTGCGCTTCAGCGAACCGGTCACGGCGCCGCAGCCGGGAAATTTCGTGATCCGCAGTGAAACGGGCGTGCTCCTCGGGGTCAAGCAGGCCACCTTTACCGACGAATTCAGGACCGCGGTGCGGCTCACGACCGATCTGCAACAGCCCGGAATCTACCGCGTGCAGGTCCAGGGGCTGACCGACGCTTCAGACAACGCCCTGGAGGCCGCCGGCCCCCTGACGTTTGCCGGCACGGGCACTGCAGACCAAACTCCGCCGACCGTGCAGTCCCTGCAGGCCACTTCCCCCACCCAGGTGGTGGTGACCTTCAGTGAACCGGTAAGGGGAGGAGCGGGCGAAGACGGCGCAGAAAACCCGGCCCACTACACCATTCAGGGAAGTGTGCTGGGTGCCGCGAGCATGCAGCCGGCCGGCGCAGCCTCGGTGCTCAAAGTCACCGCCGCCACGCTGTCCTCCGATCAGCGCAGCGTGACGCTGACCACGCTGGAGCAGGCCCCCATCCAGTACGAACTCAGCGCGGCGAACATCCGTGACCTGAGCGGCAACGTGATCGACACCACCACGGGCAACAACCGGCGCAAGCCGGTGTTCCGGGGAATCTCCCCGTCTGGGACAGGGCAGGACAGTGACGGCGATGGACTTCCGGACAGCGTGGAGCAGGCGGGCTGGACCATCAGCGTGCGGCTGGCCAACGGGCAGGTGGTTCAGCGTGAGGTGACCAGCGATCCTTTTAATCCGGATACCGACGGCGACTGTGCGCGCAAGGCAGAGCTTCAGGGCATTTGCCTGAATGACCGTGACGAGATGGCGCTGGGCCTGGACCCCCGGTCCCTGGACACCGACGGCGACACCCTGGGCGACAATGAGGAGTCCAACCTGTTCCTCTCCGACGCCGCCGACCAGGACAGTGACGGTGATGGGCTCAACGACGCGCTGGAAGTCAACATGTACCGAACCTCGCCGATTCTGGACGACACCGATGGTGACCAGTTCAAGGACGGAGACGAGGCCACCTCGGGCAAGCGCAATCCGCTGATCTCGGATCTGCCCCAGGTCCAGATTGATACGGGCGCCATCTCCCTGACCCTCGACGAGCGCTACAGCTACACCGATTCGACCGGCAAGGCCACCCAGGTCGACAGCAGCACCAGCGCCACCCTGGAACAGGGCTCGAACAACACCTATGCGAGCAGCCGCTCCAGTTCACTGGCGACGATGATCTCCCACTCGATCTCGATGGGTGTCTCGGCCTCGATCTCGGCGGATCCCGGCGTCGAGGTAACGGCCGAGTACGGGCACGTCAATGAGAACACGGCCGAAACCAGCGCCACCACGTCGGCCGAATCCAGCGCCTCAGCCAACCGTGCGTACAACCAGTCGGTGGCCCGAAGCCAGAGTTTCGACAGCCGCTCGGACGTGACGCGCACGCTCGACGGCGCCTCCATGCGTGTGGCCGTCAGCATTGCCAACGCCAGTGACCTGGCGTACACGATCAAGGATCTGGAGCTCTCCGCCTTGCAGCAGGATCCCGCGGACCGCACCCGCCTGATTCCGGTCGCCACGCCGACCTCGGAGAATCCGGGGGCGGTGTATAACCTGGGCCCGCTGGTGTCCAAGCGCGGACCGTTCCTGTTTGCCAACACCACGCTGTACCCCAAGACCGTCGAAGACCTGATGCGGGCACCGCACGGCCTGATCTTCCGGGCTGCGAACTACAACCTGACCGATGAGGCCGGGCGAAATTATGCCTTCAGTTCCCGTGATTCCTATGACCGCACCGCCGAGATCACCATCGACTACGGCGACGGCCGGACGCTGACCCGGCGCGTGGCCACGGCCAGCACCTTCGATCCGGTCACGGGCGCGCCGCAGGGTATCAGCATGAAGTATGCCCTGCGCACCCTGCTCAAGCTGAACTACCAGACCGGCGCGGCCCCGAACCAGGCCGGCAGCGTCCTGACTGGTCTGGGCGGAGTGAACAACGATCTGTCCCGGCACAAGCTGTGGGCGCTGATCACCACCCTGCCGTCTCAGCCGGACGTGGACTTCGACGACCGCATGATCCACGCGGGCGACACGGTCATCCTGACGTATCAGGCCGACCAGGATCAGGACGGCCTGCTCGCCGCCGAGGAATCCCTGTACGGCAGCAAGGACACCGAAAGCGATACCGACGCCGACGGCCTGAGTGACCCCGAAGAAGTGCGCACCGGCTGGAGGATCCATGTGGTGGGCCAGACTCCCTACACAGCGTTCTCGGACCCCCGAACAGCCGACTCAGACAACGACGGCCTGACCGACATCGAGGAAAAGCGCCTGGGAACAGATCCACGCAAGCGCGACACCGACGGAGACTGGCTCACAGACGCCGAAGAGATCAACGGATTCACCATGCGCTACAAGGCCGGCAAGGACGATCCGGGTCCGCCGACCGTGGTCAGGAGCAATGCCCTGGATCCGGACAGCGATGGAGACGGTCTGACCGACGGCCTCGAGCGCCGGCTGGGTTCGAATCCGAATCTGGCCGATGCCAGCAAATTCGTGGATACGGATGAGGACGGGGTTTCCGACCACGACGAGACGAACGGCTTTGCCAGCACCGTCAACGGTCAATCCAGAACCTTCACGTCCTACAACGACGCCGCAGACAGCGACGGAGATCATCTGCCGGATCTGCTGGAACACCTGATCAAGACCAATCCCCAGAGCAACAACACGGACGGCGACGGCCTGACCGATGACCAGGAATTCGATCCCGCCACCTTCAGCGGTTTCAATGCCTTTGTCCAGGCCTGTGCGCAGGCCAAGAACTGCACATACACCCAGCCGTCTCCCGGCAACGCTGTGCCCTACGGTACCAGCCCGCTGCTCAGCGACACCGACGGCGACACCCTGGATGACAGAACGGAAGTCACCGGTTCATGGACGGTCGAGATCACCGGAGCCACGGGCGACAAGTCGTCCAGAACGGTCACCTCCTCACCCATTCAGAAAGACTCGGACGGCGATGGCTGGGATGACCATGTCGAGTTCCAGCGCAAGACCGATCCCCGCATGAAGGATACGGACAGTGACGGAACCAACGATCCCGAGGACGCGGCCCGCTGCGTCACCCCCGGCAGTTGCACCAGCCCCCTGGTCATGGATCAGGTGGTGACTGTGGAGATGGTTTCCATCCGTGCCCTGAGAGATGGTGATGGAGAGGGCGACGAGGATGACACCGATCCCGGTGAATTCTCCTTCACCATGAGGGCCAGTGTCCCCGGCGAGAACGGCGACAATGGAACCCCGGTGGCCTCCAGCGGCAAGAGCAATGTCGCCATCAAAGACGGGCAAACCCTGCCCATCGGGAAGAGTGTCTCCTTCGTCTGACCGTGGTCACAATCCCTGAAATGGTATTACTCAGGAGTTGCACCTGCATAACGACGCCAAAGCGCTCCCAGCCGAGAGAATCTGGGAGTGTCGAAGTCACAGATTCTGGG
>NZ_BMOM01000044.1 GCF_014647075.1 Deinococcus aerophilus
AACGCGCCTGTCATTTCGAGGCCATGGTCACGATTGCCTGCCTGATGGAGTGGCTCTGAAGGTTTGCGGACACACCCTAGTCATGTTCGGCCAGCCGGGTGGCCAGGGCCCAGCCGCTGAGCAGCGCGGCCTCCACCCGGGGGCCGTGGTCGTCGGGCGTGAAGCTGTCACCGCACAGGCCCAGGCCCAGCTCGGCGTTCCAGAAGTACGGGCCGGGGGCACGGCGCTCGGGCACCGAGTACCGCCAGCGGTGGGCGAAGGCCTGGGCCACGGCGGGGTCCTCGCCCAGCACCTCCCGGGCCGCCCCGAGCAACTCGGGCAGCACTTCCTCGGCGCGGCGTTCCAGGTGGTCGCGGGACCACGGGGCCGATGCGTGCAGCATCAGTGCGGGGGGGTGTCCGGCGGAGCGCTTGGTGTGTTCGCGGGCAATCCAGTCCAGGGCGGCGTGGCCCTCCACGCTCAGGGCGGGCCATGTGGCCTGAAGGTCACGCTCCAGCACCACCCCCACCGCCCAGCACGGCGCGTAACGAACGCGGCCCAGCAGCGCTGCGGCTTCCTCCAGCGCGGCCCGGTCCGGGCGCGACAGGCCCCGGTCCTCCAGCACAGCCCCCTCCAGCAGCGCCCGGGCCTGGGGAGCGGGCAGGTTCAGGACCAGCCGGGCCGCCTCGCCCACCACGCCGTCGCGGGCGTGCAGCCGCCAGCCACCGGGCCGCCGCTCCACGCTGGTGATCTCGTGTTCGGTCGCCACGTCCAGGCCGCGGGCGAGTTCACGGCCCAGGGTGCTCATGCCCTGCGGGGGCACGTAGCGGGGGTGGCCGGCCGCGCTGGGCCCACGCACCTCTCCGTTCTGCCAGGTGGGAAACCCCTGGGCCCAGACCCGGTTCCAGCCGGCCCGCACACCGCCCTCGGCGAGTTCCACGGTGCGGGGATGGCGGGCGGTGAAAAACCGTGCGCCGTGGTCGAGGCGTGCGGGCATCTCGGCGGGCGCAGGGGTCCGGCGGGTGGCCGCCCGCCCCGAGACGCCGCGCGACTTGTCCAGCACCCGCACCCCCACACCCTTCTGGTTCAGGCTGCGGGCCAGCGCGAGTCCACCCAGGCCTGCCCCGACGACCAGAACCTCGGTCCGCGCTCCATCACCCACGCGGCCGTTACTCATGTGTTCCTCCGCCGTGGCGGCGGGTGCGCGCCGCGCTGGAGAAGAGCAGGAAGGGCAGCAGGGCCAGTAGGCGGCGCAGTGGCTCCGAGCGCAGGAGGCCGGACTGGACAGGGCGGGTCATGTTATCCAGGGTAAGCGCTGGCCGCGTGTCCGGGCGTTCCGGGATTGATCATGTCGGTGGCGCGGAGCGGAGGACACCGAGGCGCTACCCTGAGCGTCATGCAGTGGACAGCAGAGATGCGGTTGGCCCAGTGGGCCCAGGAAGACGCGGCGGTGCGGGTCTGGGGCGAGACCGACGCGCTGGAGGTCAGTGTGCCGCTGCCGGGAATCCTGCGCGTGCGCGTGGCCCCGGAAGCGCGGGCGGGCACCCTGAGCTTTCCGCGTCTGGCGGCCAAGCGCAGCTTCGCCGTGCGTCCCGGCCTGCCCAGTGGACAGACCCTGGACGTGCAGGAAGAGGGCGAGACCCTGCGCGTCACAGGCGGCGGCCTGAGTCTGCACCTGGACCGCCGCACGGGAGCGTGGCGCGTGACCGGGGACGGCACAGAGACCGAGCTCGCGCGGGTGCTGGGCTGGCAGGGCGAGGCCCCCACCGCCCGGCCCGCGCTGGACGCTGAGCGCTTTAACCTGCGCCGCAGCCGCCTGAGCCTGAGCGCTCCGGACGGCGCGGCCTACCTGGGGTTCGGCGAACGGGTGGGGCCGCTGGACAAGCGCGGGATGCAGCTGACCTTCTGGAACACCGACTGCTTTCCCCACCACACCGAGACCGATCCGCTGTATGTCAGCGTGCCGTTCACGACGGTGCTGCGGGACGGGCAGGCCCACGGCGTGTTCGTGGACGAGACGTGGCGCATGACGGCGGACGTGGCCCGCAGCCACCCGCACGAACTGCGCTTCGCCTCGGCGGGACCAGAGCTGGACGTGTATGTGCTCGCCGGGCCACACCCGGCCGACGTGCTGCGCCGGTACGCCGACCTGACCGGCTATGCGCCGATGCCGCCGCTGTGGGCGCTGGGGGCCGCGCAGAGCCGCTGGGGTTACCGCACGGCCGATGACCTGCGGGCGGTCATCGCGGGCTACCGCGAGCGCGACCTGCCGCTGGACAGCGTGTACGTGGACATCGACTACATGGACGCCTACAAGGTCTGGACCGTGAGCGGCGCCGGCTTTGGTGACCTCAAGGCCTTCGTGCAGGAGGCGGCCGCTCAGGGCGTGCAACTGGTGCCCATCATCGATCCCGGTGTCAAGGTCGAGGCGGGCTACGACGTCTATGAGGAGGCCGTGGCCGGCGACCATCTGGTCCGCACCGTGCGCGGCGACATTCTGGTGGGCGAGGTCTGGCCCGACCCGGCCGTCTTTCCCGACTTCACCCGCCCCGAGGTGGTGGCGTGGTGGGCCGGGCGGCACAAGATGTTCACGGACGCGGGCATCCGGGGGCAGTGGAACGACATGAACGAGCCGGCGTGCTTCTCGCTGGCGCAGCCGCGCGAAACCGAGGGCAAGACCCTGCCCTACGACGCCCGGCACGGCCAGCGTTCTCACCTGGAAATGCACAACGTCTATGCCAATCCCATGAGCGAGGCGAGCCGCGCCGGCTACGCCCGGTTTGCTCCGGAGATCCGCCCGTGGATTCTCTCGCGGTCCGGGTACGCGGGCCTGCAGCGCCACGCCACCGTCTGGACCGGGGACAACACCGCCACGTGGTCGCATCTGGCACTCAGCCTGCCCATGATCGGGGGCCTGGGCCTCAGCGGGCTGCCTTTCGCGGCGGCGGATGTGGGCGGCTTTGGTGGAGATACCACCGGCGAGCTGCTCGTTCGCTGGTACCAGGCGGCGCTGGGCTACGCCTTTGTGCGCAATCACTCGGCGCTGGGCACGGCCGATCAGGAGCCGTGGCGCTTTGGCGAGCCGTTTACCGGCCTGATCCGCGCCGCGCTGGAGGAGCGCTACCGCCTGTTGCCCCACCTGTACACGCTGGCGCACACGGCCACCCACACCGCGTTGCCGGTGCTGCGCCCGCTGGCCCTGCACCACCCTGCCGACGAGGACGCGCTGCGCGAGGACGGCGAATACCTGCTTGGCGAGGGTCTGCTCGTCGCCCCGGTGATGGCCGCAGGCCACCGCAAGCGGCGGGTCTATCTGCCGGCGGGACGCTGGGCCGCCGTGTCCCACCTGAGCGCCTCGACCACCGTCCACGACGGCCCGGTCCACCTCGTTGCCGACGCGCCGCTGGACACCCTGCCGCTGTACCTGAAGGCCGGCCACGCCCTGCCCCTGACCGACCCCACGCCGCATACCGGGGAGGCCCACTGGCCCCGGCTGACGTGGCTGGCGCACCCCGACGAGACCGGCTTTGTGGGACAGGTGTACGGGGACGCCGGGGACGGCCCGGTGACCGGCCAGCTCACGCGGGTGGTGGGAGAGTGGCGGGACGGAGCGCTGCACCTGCGCCGCGAGGCCGACGGCCCGCTGCCGGACCGGACCGAGGAGCTGCAATTGATCGGCCTGCCCCCCGTGCGCGAGGTGCAGGGTGCGGCCGACTTCACGCACGGGGACGGGTTGCTGCGGCTGACCCTGCCCGGCGGTGCCGGGGAGGTCCGGGTGGTGCTGAAGGACTGAGGCGCAGGAGGGAAGACCGGCATGTCGGTCTTCCCTCCCACAGCGCCGCGGCCCGGCCTAGGTCAGCGCGCGGCTGGCCTGACGCACGCGGATGGCGAACACGGCGGCAATCAGGTACTTGGCGAGAATGTCGGCAAAGATGATCTGCGCGATCTCGCCCTGCGTCAGGTCGCCGTAGAAGGCGAGCAGGTTGAACAGCACCGAGTCCAGCGGCACGCTGACGGCGTTGCTTGCCAGCACCCGGGTCCACCAGTTGCGGTGGAGCAGGCTTTGGTACACGGCGGTGTCGGCGAGTTCCCCGACCAGAATCGCCAGGAACGACGCGCCGACAAAGCGCCACAGCGTACCGGTGACCAGCGCGGCCACGGTATTGATCAGGAGTGCCGCAGCGATGGCGAGGTACACGGCCTTCAGGCCGCCCCCGCGGTGAATGCGGTCGCGCAGCGTGAACACGGCGGCGAAGAAGATGGTGCCCACGCTGAGCAGGCCGTACACCGGCAGCGGAATGAACTTGTTGAGCGTGAGGTTGGCAAGCAGGATGCTCAGCGCGTACAGGGCGATCAGCAGGTAAGGCAGCGCGGCGGCGCGGCCCCGGGCAGACGGATGGGTCATGCTAAAAACCTCCGGCCTGGGCGACTCAACAGGTCACGGGCCCCCCGACAGGGGAGCAGACCGGCCCCCGGCGGCTCTGTGGCGGTCAGCGGCGGTTCAGGAGCGGTCCAGGGGGGGCGTCAGAACCGCGCAGTTCAGGAAGTCCGCCAGCTGTAAAAACGCCCGGTCGTGGCCCGGACTCGTCCAGGCCGGGGACTGCACGAGCAGCAGCGAGCGCACCTGGGCCGGGTCGGGCAGACCGGAGGCTTCCGGAGCCTGCGCGCGGTCCAGGGTCACCCGCGGCAGCAGTTCCGGCGGCAGCAGACCGGCCACCTCGGCGCGGGTGCGTTCCAGATCGTGGCCCTCGGCCACCGGCAGGTCCGCGTGCCACGCCGGGTAGCGGCAGGTGTAGCGGCGAATCAGGTCCGCGCGCAGTCCCAGGCCCGCCCAGTTGCCGGGCCGCACCCGCGCCGGGTCGCCGCTCAGGCTGGCGAGGTCGTGGTGAGAGTCGAGGTTCAGCACGTCCTCGCCCGGAAACTGCTCCAGCCACGCCCACGCGTCTGCGTGGCTCACGGCGACGAAGGCGGGTACCCCCGCGTAACGCCGCAGGGCCTCCCAGCCGGAATACAGCGGAAAGTCGGGCTCCAGGGCGGTCCAGTTCTGCCCCCCGCGCTTATGAAGCCGCCCGCGCCACGCCTCCCACCGGTCGTGCTCGCGGTCCGGCGTGCCCCAGATGGGCGCGTCGAAGACCAGTTCGCGCGTGCCCGAAAAGGCGTCCCAGTCGATGCTCAGCAGCATGGCAGACCGGCGGGGGGAGGGGAGAGGGAATCGGTCACCCGGCATTCTCTCCCGGCGCACCTCAAGAGGAGGACCGCCGCAGGTAACTCACGGTGGCCGGGTCGCGCACGAAGCCCAGCCGGTCGTTGAGGTGCAGCATGGGCGCGTTGTCGCTGGCGTTGTCGGTGCGGATGGTCGCTGCGCCCAGGGCCCGCGCGGCGCCGATGGCGGCGACCTTCAGCGCGGTTGCCACGCCCCGGCCCCGCCACGCCCGCGCCACCCCGGTCAGGCCGGTGAACAGCTCGGGGCTGACCGGACTGCGGAACAGCGCCGTCTGGCCGATGTACTCCCCGGCGTGTTCGGCCACCAGATAGGCCCCGGGCAGCAGGCCGGAATCTCCCAGCACGGCGTCCATGAAGACCTCAAAACTCAGCGGCGTGGCGGGGTCGGCGCGCGGCACGTCCACCCGCGCCTCGGACATCAGGGCGTGCAACCGGGCCTCCAGATCGGGCGTTCCTGCCTCTCGCAGCGTGGCCAGGCTATGCAGGAAGATGCCCTGGGCGGCCAGCTGTGCGGGCAGGGCCCGGTAGGGCGCGTCCTCGAAGGTGGTCACGTCCAGCGCACTCGTGAAGTACCGCTTGTCCGCCACGAAGCCCCGCCGGATCAGGAAGCCGGGCGCGACCGGATGGTCCTCGCGGGCCAGGATGCGGACCTCCTGCGCGCTGTGCTCCCGCAGGGTGCCGTGCAGGGCGCTCCACAGAGCGCGGCCCACGCCCTGGCCCTGCCGCTCTGGAGAAACGGCAAGCTCCAGCACGAAGCGGTGCGGGTGGTACGCCCCGGGGTTCTGCGAGTACGCGGCCACGCCCTGCACCGTCTCGCCGGCATGTGCCACGAGCACGCCGGCCGTGTATCCCCACGCCGTCTGTTCGCGCTGGCGCTGGCGCAGTTCCTGCGCGCTCCACGGTTCGTGTGGCCGGGCCAGGGTCAGGATCCGGGCGGCGGCGTTCCACTCGTCCTGCCGGATGGGCCGCACGGTGAGGTTCACACGCCGCCCCAGCGCAGCTGGATAAAGGCGGGCTGGGGCCGGAAGCCCAGGCGTTCGTTCAGGGCGAGCATGGGCCGGTTGGTGCTGGCATTGCCGGTCCAGACTTCGCGGACTCCGGTTTCACGGGCCACCTTCAGCCCGGCGAGCTTGAGGGCCAGGGCCAGTCCGCGCCGCCGCCACGCGCGCCGGGTGCCGGTCAGGCCGGTGTTTAGGCGCGCAGGGTCGCCGTCGTCGCGTTCCAGCTCCGACAGGGCCACGACCTCTCCGGCCTCCGTCAGCGCCAGCAGGATGCCCTCCGGAAAGAACAGGGGATTGTCCAGCAGACGGGTCCGGAAGGTGTCCAGCGGCAGCGGGGTGGGCGGAGCGGGCCGCGGAACATCCTCCCGGACCTCGGAAAAGGCCGTGTGATAGGCCGTGATGGCCGGGTCCATGCCCACCTCCGCCGCCAGATCCGCGAAGCTGAGGACCCGGATGCCCGCGGGCAGGGGGGCCTGACCCTCCCACGCCGCCGAACCGAAGTCGGCCAGGGTCAGCACGTTGTCGAAATAACGGATAACCTCCGAGAAACCGCGCCGGACCAGAAACTCCACGCCCCACGGCTGGTCCTCATAGGCCCCGGCAAGCACCTCACGCGCTCCCCGGCCGCGCAGGTGAAGGTCCACGGCCTCCGCCAGGGCCGCACCCACCCCACGCCGCGTTTCGGTGGGGGCCACGAACAGTTCGGCGTAGTAGCGGTCCGGGTGATACATGCCCGGCGGCTGCAGGATCAGGGCCATGCCCAGCGCCCGGCGCCCGCCTGGCCCGTTCTCCTCAGCCAGCCACTGCTCAACGTGCGGCCCCAGCGGATGGCCGCGCAGCTCCTGTAACTGGTGCGCCCAGGTCTGGGTCGTGATCGGGTGGCGGGGGTTGCCCTCGGACATCAGCCGCGCCAGAACGGGAATGTCGGCGTCGGTGGCAGGGCGGACGGCCCGGGTGGTCACGGCGCTCACGCGTCTTCCAGGGTCCGCTCGTAGCGGTAGCGGGTCGAGGTCCGCCGGAAGCCCAACGCCTCGTTCATGCGGATCATGGCGACGTTGGGCGGGTCGTTGAAGGTGCGGATCTCACCGCCGCCCGCATCCGCCAGGGCGCGCATGGCCGCCACCTTCAGCGCCTTGGCAATGCCCCGGCCCCGGTCTCCGCGCCGCACCCCGGTCATGCCGATGTAGTAGAAGCCCGCCGGATTGCGGCCCAGCGTGCTGTAGCCGATGTACGGGCCGGTGAGCGGGTCGTCCAGCTCCGGGCGCAGCGCCACGAAGGAGAGGTCCGGGGCCAGGGTGGGATCCTCCAGCTCCTGCCGGACCCAGGACTCCAGCGGCCGCCGGGTCAGGGTCATGCCCATCGGCACGTCCTGAAACAGCTGCCAGTCCAGCTCGTGCAGCCAGCGGTTGCGTTGCGGGTCATCCTGCAGTTCGCTCAGTGAACGCAGCTGCACGCCGTCGGCCGACACCGCGTCCAGCAGGGCCGCAAACTGGGCGAGGTCCACGTCCGCCGTGTCCAGGCGCGACTCGTAGCGCTCCCAGGCGACGGCAAAGCCGCGCCGTTCCAGAAAGGCCCGGCCCGGCGCGTCGCGCTCGGCGTCGCCCAGCATGGTGCGGACCTCGCGCGCCCCGCGTTCGCGCACCTGTGTGAGCAGGGCGTCGTACAGCGCAGTGCCCACGCCGTGGCCGCGCGCGTCCGGATGCACGTGCAGGTCGCCGAAGTAGCGCCATTCCTCGAAGGCGAAGTCGTCGTGGCCGATGTGTCCCACGCCCACCACCCGTCCTTCCCGCTCGGCCACCAGCTGCGCGACGAACAGCGCCGGGTCCCGGGCCTCCTCCCAGGTCTGCAGCAGTTCGGGCGTGACCGGCCACTCGGGATTGCTCGCGTTCAGGACCTCGGCCACGGCGGCGTAATCCTGTGGTTTTCGGACCCTGCGCAGCGTCAGGGCGGGGGAAGCAGCGTCATTCATGGATTCATCTTGACCTGTGCCGGATGGCCCGCGCATCTGCCAGCGCGCTTATGCTGGCGGACATGACCCACGGTCCACGTTCCATGAACCTGCTGCTGATCGTTCCCCATCCCGATGACGAGGTGTACGGTGCGTCCGGCACCCTGATGACGCTGCTGGAAGGTGGTGAGGCCTGCGGGCTGGTCACCCTGACGCGCGGTGAGGCGGGCCGGACCCTGGGCTTGGCCGAGGGTCCCGAGGAACTCGCCCGCATGCGCGCCGCCGAACTGGCCGCGTGTCTGGAGGTGATCGGCCTGAGCACCCACCCGGGCAGCGTGCACGAGCAGCACGACTTTCCAGACAAATACCTGAAGGACGTGCCCTTTGAGCAGGTGGTGGACACCGCGTATCACGCGATGCGGCGTCACCGCCCCCAGACCGTGCTGACCTTTCCGCCCAACGGCAGCAACGGCCACCCGGACCACGTGACCACCCACCGCGCCGTGAAGGCCGCCTGGGACCGCCTGCCGGCGCAGGAACGGCCCCGGCTGTGGTACTACGCCAGCGACACGCCGCCCGAGAACGAGGCGTTGCGCGCCGAGTGGCTGGCACCGAACCTGCGCCACGACGTAACGGCGCACATCACCCGCAAGCTGCAGGCCATCGCCTGCCACCGTTCCCAGGCCCTGAGCACGGTGGACTTTATCCGCAAATTTCCGGAGCGCGTGACCTCCGAGACATTTTACGAGGTGCCTGCTAAGGGCTGAGCTGCCGTGACTGGCAGGGGTTGGCGGGACCACGGCAAGCAGACTCCCCGCCGCGCGGCCCTCTCTAGTCTTCCCACTCGCTTACCGGAACAAAGTCCACGCCTTCGCCCTCGGTGGAAGTGACCCGGTAACGGCGGTCAAAATGCACCACCAGCTCGCCGCGGTCCAGGTGCTGCGGCGAGACCACCGGCTTGCGAAAGACGTAATTCCCGTTGTCGTCAATGCCGATGTGGGCACCTTTGGTAAAGCGGAACTCGACCACCTCGCCGTGCCGCTGGGTGCGGACGCGCACGCGAAAGGTCTGGGCGTCGTCCTGTTTCACGACACCCTGGGCAGGGGATGGCTTGCGGAACAGGTTAAACATGGGAGCCTCCGGCCGGACGAAACTGCAGCCCCAGCATACCGGGGGATCGGGGGTGGGCGACGTTCAGGCAACGTTCAAAGGTCGCGCAGCAGCCGCGCAAGCAGCCGCACATGATCGAGCCAGCGGTCCAGCCGGACGTGCTCGTGGCCCGCGTGGGCGCCGTCACCGGGGGCGCCCAGACCGTCCAGCGTGGGACAGATCGGCGCGGTGAAGTTGCCGTCGCTGCCGCCCCCCACGACCTCGTGGCCCACGCTGAAACCCAGCTCCCCGGCGATGGCCTGCGCCCGCGCAAGCAGGCCCAGGGTGCCCTCATCCTGCTCGAAGGGAGGCCGGTTGAGTCCGCCCTCCACCGTCAGCGTTACCCGGGGGTCCTCGGGGCTCAGCGCCGCCACCGCCGCCGTGACGCGCTCGCCCTCGGCCAGGGTAGACACGCGCAGGTCCACCTCCAGCACGCACTGCGCGGGAATCACGTTCACGGCGCTGCCGCCCCGGATGATGCCCACGCTGACGGTGGTGCCCAGCTCCGGGCGGGCCAGTGCCTGTAGGGCCAACACAGCCTGGGCGGCGGCCGTGATTGCGCTGGCCCCCTCCTCGGGCTTGTTGCCCGCGTGGCTGGCCACTCCGTCAAAGCGCAGCGTGAAGCTGCCGGTGCCCTTGCGCCCGGACTTGAGGTTGTGGGTGTCGGCCACCGGCGGCTCGACGACCAGTACGGCGCGGGCGCCGTGCGCGGCGGCCTCGATGTGCCCGCGGCTGCTGGGGCTGCCGATCTCCTCGTCCGGCGAGATCAGCACCTGTACGCCGCCCGCCGGCCAGCCCTGCGACTGGGTATTCAGGTCGCGCAGGGCGTGAAACAGCCCCACGATTCCGGCCTTCATGTCATAGGTGCCGGGACCGTACAGCCGCTCGCCCTCCTGGCGCCACGGCATGGCGCTCAGGGTGCCGTGCGGCCACACGGTGTCGGCGTGGGTCAGCACCAGGATGGGACGGTCTTCAGCGCCGGATCCCGCCGCGCCGAAATGAAACAGCCGCGTGCCGCCGGGCAGGGCGCGGGTCTGGGCGCCCAGGTCGCGCGCCCAGCGTTCGGTCACGTCCATAACGCGGGCGACGGCCACGGCGTCGGTGGAGGGCGACTCGATCTCGACCAGGGTCCGCAGGTCTTCGAGCATGGCTTTCAGGTCGGGAAACATGCCCGTCATGCTAGCGTCCACGGAAGCGGGGCGACCCGTTGCTGGGCCGCCCCGTCTGGGTGAAGTGAGGTCTGGCCTAGCGGGCCACCTCAACCGCACGGCTCTCCCGCACCACGGTCACCTGCACCTGACCGGGGTACTCCATGTCCTGCTCGACGCGCCCGGCAATCTCACGGGCAAGCAGAACGGCCTGTGCGTCGGTGACCTTCTCGGGCTGCACGATCACGCGCACCTCGCGTCCGGCCTGAATGGCGTAGGCCTGCTGCACGCCGGGAAACGACACGGCGATCTGCTCCAGCTGCTCCAGACGGCGCACATACGATTCCAGTTCCTCGCGCCGCGCACCGGGCCGGGCCGCACTGATGGCGTCGGCGGCGGCCACCAGAACGCTGAACAGCGTCTCGCCGTTCTCGGGGTCGTGGTGGTGGGCAATGGCGTCAATCACCTCGTGCGGTTCGCCAAAGCGGCGCGCCAGGTTGATGCCGATGTCCACATGGGTTCCGTCGATCTCGCGGTCAATGCTCTTGCCCACGTCGTGCATCAGTCCGGCGCGGCGGGCCAGCGTGGCGTCCAGACCCAGTTCATCGGCCATGATGCCGGTCAGGTGGGCCACCTGAATGCTGTGCTTCAGGACGTTCTGACCGTAGCTTGTGCGGAAGTACATGCGTCCGAGCAGCTGGGTCAGCCCCGGCTTGATGCCCATCACGCCGGCCTCGATGGCTGCCTCCTCACCCTGCGCGTGGATGAAGGTCTTCATCTCGTCCTGCGCCTTGTGAACCATCTCCTCGATGCGGGTGGGATGAATGCGTCCGTCGGCCACCAGGGCGTCCAGCACATGCTTGGCCACCTCGCGCCGCACCGGATTGAAGCTCGACAGGATCACGGCCTCGGGCGTGTCGTCGATGATCAGGTCCACCCCGGTCAGGGCCTCGAAGGCGCGGATGTTGCGGCCCTCGCGGCCGATCAGGCGGCCCTTCATGGCGTCGTTGGGAATCGGCACCACCGAAACGCTCAGCGCAGCGCTCGTTTCAGAAGCGCTGCGCTGGATGGCCTGGGCGATAACGTGCCGGGCATGCCGCCTGGCCTCCGCGGTGGCCCGCTCCTGCATGGCCTTGACGCGAATGGCCTTTTCCTCTTCCAGCTCGGCGTCCAGCCGCCCCATGATCTCCTCGCGCGCCGCCTCGGCCGAGAGGTTGGCGACCTCATACAGCCGCAGGTCCACGGCCCGGCCCCGTTCGGCCAGGTCCGCCTCGTGTTCGGTGAGGCTGCGCGAGCGTTCCTCGACCCGCTCCTCTAGGGCATCGAGTTTGTCGCCGCGGGCGTCGAGCTGCTCGGCGCGGCGGTTGAGCCGCTCGATCTCGCGCTTGAGTTCCTCACGTTCGCGGCGGGTTTCCTGGCGGTCGGCGGCCAGCGTCTCGCGGTCGCGCGCCACCTCCGCCTTGGCCGCTGTGCGCTCGGCCTCCACCTGGGTCCGCAGGGCGGCAATCTCCTGGCGCTGCGCCCCGAACTGTGCGCCCAGCGCCGCGACCTGCGCCTCGCGTTCTCCGGCCTCCTGAATTCTTCGTGCTGCGTCCTGTCTGGCCTGGTCGGCCTGCTCCCGCGTTCCACGCGCCTCGGCTTCCGCCGCCGCGCGAATGCGCTCTGCTTCTGCACGGGCTTCCCGCTGCAGGCGGTCGTCCATCTCGGCCCGCTCTCGCAGACCGCGCGACTGCCCCGCCAGGAACCCTCCGACCAACCCGATCAGGAGCGCCACGACCATCCAAACCATCGTTGGCATATCGACTCCTTTCGGTTCATGTTCGGGACAGCCCGTGCCACAGCGGCCCGGCGCCCCGCAAAAAAGTGAGAAAAGACGAACGCCGTTGAATTCGGACGTTCGTCTCGCAGTCTAGCCCCAAACATGAAGAACGAAAGCGCTCCTGCGCCCGGGCGATCTGTACTGCCTTTTCTCATGGTCGCGGAAGGAGCGTCGGACCGAACCGATAGACCGGGGGAGCGGGCCACGGCTGCCGGAGGAGCAGCGGGGCCCCGCACTTGCCGGGAAGGATTTACTTCAGGGTGTCGCGGAAGTAATCCAGCATCTCGCGCCGGGCGTCCCGGCTGGCCGAGGTGTCGGCGATCTTGCCTTCGCGCAGCAGGAAGCCGTGCGGTTCTCCCTGGTAGACCACCAGCTTGAAGTTCTTGTTCGCTGCGTCCAGTTTCTTCGCGTAATCGTAGATACCCGCCACCGGGCTGGGCTGGTCCCGGGTGCCGTGCAGGATCAGCAGCGGCGCGCTGAGCTGGTTAATCACGGCGCTGGGGGGCTGCGGCTTGGCCGCCGTGCCGCCCTGCTCGGGGAAGCCGTACCACGCCACCCCCGACTTGAACTCCTTGATCTGCGGCAGCAGCAGCATGGTGTAGCGCCCGCCCGCGCAGAAGCCGGTCAGGCCCACCGCGTTCATGTTGACGTCGTTGCGGGCCGCCAGGGCCTTCAGGCCGTCTTCCACCAGCGCCTTGACCGTCGCGTCGGTCGGCTCCTTCTCGAAGGTCTGCCAGCCCAGCGCCAGCGTCACGAAGCCGGCTCCGGCCAGCTCGTCCACCAGATCCTTGTAGCCCTGCTCCATGCCATTGAAGGAGTGCAGCAGGATCACGGCGGGCTTGACGGTGGCCGAGGCCGGGGCAGAGAGGTAGCTCTTGTAGGCCTTGCCGCCGCTGGTCACGTCAATGTCGGCGCCCTTCACGGCCTGTCCCAGCGCGAGGGAAGAGAGGGTGAGGGCCATTGCGGTCACGGTGTGCTTGAGCATGGGTCCGACCTCCTGTATGCACCGTAATAGGACGGAGGGCACCCCGGGGTGGGGGTCCTCACCAAATGAAGAAAGCTTCAGCGTCGGGGTAGGGAAAGGCGGGAGAATCAGCCGGCCCCCCGAACCGGGCCATCAAAAAAGCCCTGTCACGGAGACAGGGCTTCTCGGAACGCGCGGGGCTTACTTCTGCGCGTGCACCACGAGCTTCATGGGAATGGTCACTTCGGGGTGGGCGCGGTAGGCGATGTCGTACTCGCCGATTTCCTTGACGGTCTTGGGCATCTCCAGCTTGCGCTTGTCGATGTCAAAGCCCAGGGTGTCCAGGGCGCCCGCCACGTCGGCGTGGGTCACGGCGCCGTAGATCTTGCCTTCGCCGGCGCGGACGCTGAGTTCCACGGCCACACCGTTCAGGCGGCTGGCGAGGTCCTCGGCAGTGGCCTTTTCCTGCGCCTGGATCTTCTGGCGCGAACGGATGCGGGCTTCGAGGCTCTTCATGTTGGTGGCGGTGGCCGGGGTGGCCACACCCTGCGGAATCAGCCAGTTGCGGGCGTACCCGTTCTTGACTTCCACAATGTCGCCGGTCTTGCCCAGCTTGCCGGGTTCGAGAAGAATCACTTGCATGTCATTCCTCCTTACTTCCGAACCAGTTTCTCGGTGTAGGGCAGCAGGGCCAGCTGGCGGGCGATCTTGATCGTCTGCGCGATGCGGCGCTGGTGCTTGGCCGAGAGGCCGGTGCGGCGGCGGGGAAGGATTTTGCCGGTGTCGCTGACAAAGCGGCGCAGCATCTTCACGTCTTTGTAATCGGTAATTTCCAGTTCTCCGATGGAGAACGGATCAACCTTGGGCTTGCGGGGCCGCTTGGGTCCCTTGCCGCGCGGTTTGCGGTCGCTTGATTGGGTCATGTGTTCCTTGTGCCCGCGTTACTGCGTAAATTTCAGAACGGCAGGTCTTCTTCTTCCGGTGGAAAATCGTCGAGACCTTGGTCAATATCCAAGCCCCCCGAACGGTTCCCCGTGTTCGCCGTCCGGCTCTGGCTGGCTGCCATGGCCGTGGGGCGCGCCGCACTGCTCGCGGTCTGCGTGCGAGGTCCGGCGGGGGTGGCAGCGGCAGTTCCGGCTGAAGTGCCGACTCCCGCGCCTCGGGAAAGGGCTTCGACTCGCGTCGCCTCTACTTTAGTGGAGTTGCGTTTGTTGCCGTCGCGGTCGGTCCAGGCTTCGTTGACCAGTCGGCCCTGTACTAGGACGGGATCGCCCTTTTTCAGGTCCTTCATGGCCTCGGCCAGTTCGCGCCACAACGTCACGTCGATCCAGTGGGTCTTTTCCTGCTTGTTGCCCTGCCGGTCATTCCAGGTCTCGTTCACGGCCAGGCCGATTCCGAGCACCGCGTCTCCGGCGGGGGTGTAGCGCAGTTCGGGGTCGCGGACGACATTCCCGATGACCAGCACCTCGTTCATGCCGCTGCTCATGCGTACGCCGCCTCCGGCGTCCTGCACGAGTTCAGGCTGGGTGCCCAGGCCTTCCATGCGCAGCGCCTTGACCTTCACCATGCTGCGTTTGCCACCCTCGGGCGCTTCCCAGGAGCTGTAGTCCAGGGTGCCCTCGACCATCACGGCGTCGCCGCCCTTCAGGTTGCGTTCGGCCTGCCATTCGGCGGGCTTGCCCAGAATGGACACGCGGTGGTACCACGGCAGTTTGCGCTCGCGTCCATCGTTGCCGACGATGTGGTCCTCTCCGGCGACGGTGGCCTCGAACACGGCGGTGCCGCTGGGGGTGTAGCGCAGCTCCGGATCACGGGCGAGTGCGCCGATCAGGTAAACGTGATTCATGCCTCGGGCCATAACAGTGTTCTCCTTGGTGGCTGGCGAAGTGCGCGTCGGCACTTGTACTGGGGGCTTTAACGTGGCTGGCGGTGTGGCCCTGTGCGGGTTGACTCAAGTGTAACTGCACCCTATCTTTACGTCAATAGCGTATTCGCCATCGCCGTCAGATCAGGCCTTCTTGGTCTTCCATTCCGGGCGGTCCTTGACCACCAGGACGCGGCGCACGTGGTCACGCAGGCGCAGGGTCGAAGCGATTTCCTTCTCGGGGTTGCCGCTGGCCTTGATGGTGTACATCAGGTAATAGCCCTCGCGGTCCTTGCCCACCTGGTAGGCCAGGCGGCGGTTGCCGACGTCGTCGAGGTTGCTGAGTTCCGCCCCGCTGTTTTTCAGGGTGGTCTCGATGTACTCCTTCTCAATTTGCACCTGCTCGGCGCTGAGGTTGGGGTTCAGGATCAGGTTCAGATCGTACTGGTTCATGTTTCACCTCGCTTCGCGCCGCGTCCGGTGGCAAGGTTCGGTCCTCGCCGGGCAGCGCAACTCACCACATTACCAGAAGCGGTGGGCGGACGCCAGAGCCAGCACGCCTACCGGCGGCGTTCCCGGAGCCCGGGTACCCTGAACCCATGACCCCCACCGATCAGACCCCCGAAAACCACGTTCCGCAGCACTGGCTTGAGGGCATCCTCGACATATTGAAAGAGGCGGTGGAGGGCGGCGCTCCCGGGCAGGGCACGGCCTTTGTGGACGGCACGGCGGCCGGGGGTGACAGCAACCACGGCCTGCTCGCCACCCTGGACAGCCTGAGTGCGGCGCAGGCCAGCCGGGACGTTCACGGCACCTCTATTGTTGGCCACGCCCGGCACACGGCGTTTCACTTGGAGGTGATGGTGCGCTGGGAACAGGCGGGCGACAGGGGCCCCTTTGACTGGAAGGGCAGTTTTCTGCCGGCCCAGGTGGACGACGCAGGGTGGGACGAGGTGCGCGTGCGCGTGCGTGCCGCCTACGACGCCCTGATGGCCTTTGCCCGCACCCAGCAGGACCGCCCGGATGGGGACCTGACGGGCGGGTTGACGGGGACGGTGGCCCATGTGGCCTATCACCTGGGCGCCATCCGGCAACTCGTCAAGGCGGTCTCGTGACGGCGGCAGACCACCCGGCACCGCTGCGGGTCCAGATCGGGGCGGGCGAGCAGCGCTGGGAAGGCTGGATTCCCACCGGGCGCGAGGAACTGGATCTGCTCGACCGCGCCACCTGGGCCGCGTGGTTCGGAGACTGCCGGGCCGATGCGCTGCTGTGCGAACACGTCTGGGAACATCTGAGCGAGGAACAGGGTCGCGCCGCCGCCCGGGTGTGCTTCGAGTTTCTCAACCCCGGCGGTTTTCTGAGGGTGGCGGTCCCGGACGCCCACTTTCCGGACGCCGAGTACCAGCGCACGGTGCAGGTGGGGGGACCCGGGCCGCGCGACCACCCCGCCGCCGACCATCAGGTCGTGTACGACGCGGCGCGGCTGGCCGGCGTGTTCACGCAGGCGGGTTTCACGGTGGACCTGCTGGAGTACTGCGACGCGCAGGGCCGCTTTCATTACCACGGCTGGGACGTGGATACGGGGCCGATCTACCGCTCGCTGCTGCTCGACCACCGCAACCGCGAGGGGCGGCTGGGCTTCGTGTCCATCGTGCTGGATGCGAAGAAGCCCGGACAGATTCCGGGATGAGCGGATCAGAAAGCTTGTGCGCGGTCCAGTCCTTCGGACCCCGGCACGCGCCCGGCTGGGTGGCCCTGAGCAACGCCCTGCTGAACCGTCAGGTCACCGCCGGGGCGTTGCTCGACGAGGACGCGCGCCGCGACCCCACGCAGCTCAGCCGCCGCTGGGTGGTGCTGGACCGTGGGGACGGCGGCGGGGTGGTGGGGACCGCCCACCTGTATTTCTTTCCCTTCGATCCGCCCGGCTGCCTGCACGCCAGCGTGCTGGTGCATCCGGCACACCGTGGGCGGGGCGTGGGGCGCGCGCTGTGGCGGACCCTTGAGGCCGAGGCCCGGCAGCACAACGGTGCCCGGCTGGCCGCCACGGTCGCCGACAATGACGCCGCCAGCCTGGCGTGGGCCCGTCGGCGCGGTTTTGCCCCGCAGTTCCACCGCTTCACCTCCAAACTGGACCTGCACACGTTTGATGCGGCGGCCTTCCAGGCCGATGTGGAGCGGGCCGCGGCCCAGGGCGTTGACTTTGCCGACCTGCACGGCGCCGACGGACCCACGCTGGACCGCTATGTGAACTTCGTGGCCGACCGCCTGACCGAGACGCCTGACCTGGCCGGTCATCCCCGCTGGCCGCTGGAGCAGGTGCGCGAGATTCTGCGCCTGGACCACGCGCCCCGCCCCGAGTGGCTGGTGCTCGCCGTGGGCCCGGACGGGCAGTGGCTGGGAACCACGGCGATGGTCGCCGTCGCGAGCGGCACGGTGGCCTACAACGAACTGACCGCCGTAGCTCCGGGGGCGCGGGGCCGGGGACTGGCGCTGCTCCTCAAGCTCCAGGCGATTCGCCGGGCGCGCGAGGCCGGCTTTCCGGTGATGCGGACCAACAACCACAGCGCCAACACGCCCATGCTCGCCGTCAACCGGCGGCTGGGCTTTGCGCCGCTGCCCGGTCAGTACACGCTGGTCCGGCCGGCTCCGGACAGTGGGAGGGCTAGGGTGTGTCCGCAAACCTTCAGAGCCACTCCATCAGGCAGGCAATCGTGACCATGGCCTCGAAATGACAGGCGCGTT
>NZ_BMOM01000045.1 GCF_014647075.1 Deinococcus aerophilus
AACGCGCCTGTCATTTCGAGGCCATGGTCACGATTGCCTGCCTGATGGAGTGGCTCTGAAGGTTTGCGGACACACCCTAGCCGGACGTGCACCCGCTGGCCCCGCCCGCCCGCATGGCGGAAGGCGTTGTTCAGCGCCTCCTGCACGATGCGGAAGGCGGCCATCTTGACGCCGACGGGCACGGCCAGGGACTGCAACCCCACGTCCGGGGCGATCTCGACCTCGACTACCGTATCTGTGCGTCGGCGGTGTTCGCGCACGGCGCGCTCCACCACGGCCGCCACATCGAGGTGATCCACGTCCGGCAGACGCAGGTCCCGGGCCAGGGTCCGCATCTCGGTAAGGGCCGACGTGAGGCAGTGCTCCAGCGCGCCAAGAGAAGCCTGCACCCGTTCGCGCTCCTCGGGCGGCACGTGCCGGGCCACGCCTTCGAGGCTCTCCAGGCGCAGCAGCGCCACTCCGAGGTCCTGTGCCGGGCCGTCGTGCAGCTCGCTCGCCACCCGGCGCAGGAAGCGCTCGTTCATCGCCACTGTTCGGCGGGCCGCGCGCCTCACCCGCCCGCCCAGCTCGCGGTTCTGGTCCAGCAGCGCCTCCAGCCGGGCGACGTTCGCGCGCAATTCCGCACTCTGGCGGTCGATGGTGTTGCTGCCCCGGCGCACCAGCCCCGAGAGCAGCAGGTAGGTCAGGCCGATCACCAGGGTCACAACCGCCCAGCTGCGAAGCTGCGCCGCCCTCATTTCCCGGTCGAGGGCGTCCACCCGCTGGTAGAACTCGGCGACCGCCAGTACCCGGTCCGAGCCCTCCAGGCGAATGGGCGTGTAGATTTCCAGCAACCGCCTGAACTGGGGCCGCAGGTGGGCATTTTCGGAGTCGGTTAGCTTGGTGAGGTTCGCGATGATCTCGCCATGCCAAGCCCCGACTGCTCGTCCTTGACCTCGAACACCTGCCCGGCGTTCTCGCCGTACACCACCCGCCCGCCGGGTCCCCAGACCTTGATCGCCACGACCTCGCGCCCCAGCGGCGTATCGGCCAGCAGCCGCTCGATGGCCGCGGTGCGCTCTGGCGAGAGCCTCTCAGCGTGATCGAGTTCCTGAAGCTGGGTCGTGATGAAGTTCTCGACATACAGCGCAGTGGCGGCGGCGGTGCGGTGGACCACCCCGACCTCGATCTGTCGACTGACCCACCAGCCGATCACGGCGAGGCTCACCAGCAACACTGCCAGACTCAACGCGGCGTAGGTGCGCGCCAGGCCGCCCCGAGCAGGGGGGGGGCTGGAGGAGCGCCGTTTAGGCAACAGCCGCACGCTGGTCACTCCCCCATTGTGCGCCTCCTTGAGCGAGCGACCACGGACCTTGGTCGGGCCGCTTCTCCCAACACCCGCTGCTGACGCAGTTGGCTGCCCTGCACCTCATGGACTTGCCGGACGAACAGACTCAAGTGGAGGCACAGCACACCCGCTAATTCTCCTCCCTGGTCCAAACAGCGGAGCAACAGCTTAAGGCACATCAGGAGTTGGTCTGGTTTGAGCGTCTGCGGGCTGATATGGATAACATCCGTGAGTTGTTGCGGCGCCTGTTGATACGCGGAGAATGGACTTAGGTCAGCCAAGTGGCGAACAGCCTGTTTCTGTTCTGGTATGCCCAGGGCATGTTCGCCGAAGGGCTGAGATGGAGTGAGAAAACCCCACGGGACTGGCAGGACCAAGATGTTGGCTGCCTGCGGGTTCAGGGGGGGCTGTATACGGCGATGGGCAACTTAGAACAGGCCCGCACGATCCTGCTGCGCGCCCTGACCCTGACCCGGCAATTCGCTCAGCCCCTGACCATAGAGGAACTGCGGTTGCAGGGCCGCGTATGCCTGCACCTTGCACCCAGGGCAGGTGCAGGTTACGGCGGGGCCGCACTTCCTTGACAGACGCAATGCCTGAGTGGGCTCCACGATCACTTCCCCACTCCAGTCACAGTTCTGTGCCATCGGTGCGGCTGAGCAACTCCAGACTTCCTGAGTACGTAACCGACATCAGTGCAGCCCACAGGAGGTCTCCATGGTTCCGAGCACATCCCCTTCAAATGCGCGGCGGGTCAGCCGCCGAAAAATCAACTGGTTTGTCTTGACCGCCGTCGGTATTTTGATGCTCGGGACAGGTCTGTGGTTCAGGGAAACGGTTTCAAACCGTCAGGCGCCGGCTGGGTTCGTGCGTGTTCGGCTGGCCGGTTTTACCACACTCATTTCTCCCAGCCTGCAGGCCAATCCCGACCTCAAAGACCGGTTTCTGTGGCGACTGGAAGAGCAGCTTGCTGCCGCAGTTGACGTGTTGCCTGCCTCCAGTCACGAGACCCTTCGCGAAATTCGCGTCTGGGTTGATCCGGATTCGGCTCTGAATGCTTCCACGGTGGCCATGTACTACTGGCAGAGGCCGTCCCCAGACCAGCCGCCGCTGATAAAGCAGCGGGCGGGAGACATCAGCATCTCGGACATCGACGAGTTCATCCGGCAGCATGGGCGGTATTCAGTCATGCTCCACGAACTGGCGCATGGTTACGATGATCGCCGGCTGAACCGTCAGGATCCGGGTGTCCTGAAAGCCTTTCAGGCGGCGCGCACCCATGATCTCTACGGCAAAATTGGGAGCGGGTGGAATGGTTCGTATGCGGTTGCAGATGTCCGGGAGTATTTTGCCACGCTTACGGAGGCGTATTTTGCGTCCAGACCAGATGTGCCGCGCAGCCGCGCCGAGCTGAAGGCTGTGGACCCTCAGGGGGTTGCAGCCGTACAGCGCGCCTGGGAAAGGGAGTAACACACACTCGCGGTTCAGGTCCTCAGGGTTTCTCCTGAAGTTCAGCTGCATTCAGGGGATGGTCGGTATCGTCCAGATCCACAGGCACCGCTGAAGGGGGGATCTCGAAGGTGCCGGCCTGTTCGGCTGCGGCCGCTGTCTTGCCGCGGTCCACGTAGGTCAGTGTCTGGCCATCCAGCGACTCGACCTCCAGGGTGAATCCACTCAGGCGGCTGGGGTCCAGCCGAATCACACTGTTCTTCACGCCTGCCTGGGCAGCGCTGGTTCTGGACACAGAGTAGTCGCCCAGCACCGGACCCTCGCAGCTCTGCCCATGTAATTCTGCGGGCAGGCCCGGCCGCGAGGTTCCGGGCTGAACCCGGCGCCGTTCGATGGACTGAACGCAGCGGGCCATGTAGCGGTACACCCTCACTTCATTGCTTTGTTGCGCCGAAACCTGCACGGGTCGGGTGCAGGCGGACAGCAGAAGCAGGGGGATCAGGCTGTAGGAGAGCCGCCGTACGGAAACAGGAGTCATTTCTTCCGGATACGTCGCCTTTCTCCGGGAAGTTCCAGGGGTCTTCTGCAGGGGCGGGCCGCGGCGCGGAAACAGGTACCTGCGGGCGCACCAGTTCGGCCCCTCCCATTCTGGTCTGTTCGGCGCTGTGGCCCGCCTCACCGAAGGGAGGAGCGGCTATTCTTGGTGGGCACCCGTCCTTCCCAAATTTACTCTTCCCAGCTCCAGGAGGTCAGCATGACCCGCTCTTCGACGCCATCCCCCGCAGATCCCTATGCCCGCCGGCGCCTCGCCGTCCTCGACACGGAGCTCGCCTTCGTCGATGTGGGCAGCGGTGACCCCATCGTCTTTCTGCACGGCAATCCCACGTCCTCCTATCTGTGGCGCAACGTCATTCCCGAGGTCGAGGCACTGGGCCGCTGCCTGGCCCCGGACCTGGTCGGCATGGGGGCGTCGGGCCAGGCCCCCGCAGGTCGCTACCGCATCGCGGACCACGCCCGGTACCTGGACGCGTGGTTTGATGCGCTCGGTCTCCAGCGGGTGACGCTCGTGCTGCACGACTGGGGCGGCGCCCTGGGATTTCACTGGGCCGCGCGGCATCCCGAACGGGTCGCGCGGATCGCGTACATGGAGACCATCGTGCAGCCCGTGACCTGGGAGGACTGGGACCCGGGAGCGGTCCGTATTTTCCAGGGAATGCGCGGCGAGGCCGGCGAAGCCCTGATCCTGCAAAAAAACATCTTCATTGAACGGATCCTGCCGTCCTCCATTCTGCGGCCGCTGAGCGACGAGGAGATGGAGGCCTACCGGCGGCCCTTTCCTGAAGCCGGCGAGGACCGCCGCCCGATGCTGACGTTTCCGCGCGAGCTGCCCATCGAAGGCGAGCCGGAAGATGTTGTGGCGATGGTGGAGGCGTATGGCCGTTTCCTGCAGGAGGCGCCGGTGCCTAAGCTGTTCATCAATGCCGACCCCGGCTCCATCCTGATCGGAAGACAGCGGGAGTTCTGCCGCAGCTGGCCCAACCAGCAGGAAGTGACGGTGGGGGGGCGGCACTTTCTTCAGGAGGACTCCCCAGTTGAGATCGGTCGGGCGGTGGCGCAGTTCATCCGGGACACGCCCCTGACCCGCTAGAGCGGGCGGTCTCCTGGGTGAATCTGCTGACTGCGGGCTGTGCGGGACAGTGCAACCGGTATTTCCTGGCCGGCCGGCACGAGCATCAAGATTCAGCGTAGGAGGTAGCCTTCCGGCGTGTCAATCTTGCGGCGCGGGTTCCTTCACGCGGATGACCCTCGCGCCCGGCTGCGCCTGACGTACGCCGTGTGGCCAGTCGCGGACGTTGAAGGTCTGTCCCGCCTCGCGCACCCGCCGCAGGGTTTGGAGATCAAGGTCGGCGTATACCCAGCCGGGCTCGTTGAGTTCTCCCAGCACCACAATGCCGTCCCCGGTGGGGGAGAAGCCGTGGTCGATGGGGCCGTATACGCCCGCCGCACCCACATTCACGTCAATTGCCTCGTTCCAGGCGGCCTCGCCCACCAGCGAGGCGTGCGCGACGAACACCTGATTCTCCAGGGCGCGGGCCCGCGAGCCCACCTGTACCCGGTAATACCCGGTCACTGCGTCCGTGCAACTGGGCACCACGATCAGGTCCGCGCCCGCTTCTGCCTGCGCACGGGCCAGCGGCGGGAACTCGCTGTCGTAGCAGATGTTGATCCCGATGTGGCCGCGTTCGGTGTCGAACACCTTCAGGCCGGTGGTGGCGGCGTCCACACCCCACTGCTCGTTCTCGAAGCGGGTCATCACCAGTTTGTCCTGAAAATGGACTTCCCCGGCGGGCGTGAGGAGGTACGCCCGGTTCAGGAAGCCGGCTTCCTCCTGCACCGGAAAGCTTCCCGCAATGAGGTACACACCGTACTGCCGGGCAAGGCGCACGTACAGTTCCACGTACCGGTCATGAAAGGGTTGCAGGGCGGACAGCTGCGGGCGCACGTCCGCCTGCACCTCGCGCGGAAGCAGGCTGGTCAGTTCCATGCTGCCGTATTCGGGAAACACCAGCAGTTCGGCGCCCGTGGCCGCCGCGTCCTGGACCCAATGGGTAAGCTTCTCCTCGAACGCCTCCCAGTGTTCGAAGTACGAGACGGGATACTGGGCCAGGGCAAGCTTCATCGGCGCTCTTCTGCGGTTCTGGTCAGGTCCTTGAGCCAGAACGTCATGGGCTTGGGGCTCTCTGCAGTTTCATCGAGGTCCTGCCACGTGAGGGTGGTGCTCAACTCCAGCCGCTTCGTGTAGCCCCGCTTTTGCCAGAAGGCGTCCAGTGGGACGTACCCTTCCGGGCGGCGGGGATGATTCTCAGGGCGCTGCACAGCGCAGAAGGCTGCATAGCGGAAACGGCCCAGCCGCCGCGCGTGGGCCTCGCGTTCCTCGAAGAACGTGATCCCCAATCCGCGTCCCCGGTACTCCGGCTGCAGGACCGACTCGGCCAGGTAGAAAATGGTCTCGACGTCGTAGCCACCCGCCTGAAAGGGAGCCTGCAGGTCCGGTGTCTCTGCCGAAAGCGGCATGGCCGTGGAGGCCCCCACTACCCGGTCTCCGTCGGGGACGACCACCGCCAGGCTCTCCGGTGTATTCAGGTACGTCTGGAGGTAGCTGGCCTCGTACTCGGGGCTGCCCTCGTACAGATACGGAAAGTCCCGGAAGACCGTTACCCGCAGCCGCGCGAGGTCGCTCAGCACATCGCGGATTCCTTCTCCCGTGTAGCGCTCGACCTTCACGGTCAGCCGCCGACCTGCCGGATCCAGTCTTCCAGGTTGTAGTAGTTCGTGACACGGGCGATCTTGCCGTCACGGACCTCGAAGAAAGCGCCGCCGGGAAGTACGTATGTCTGTCCGTGTGCCTCGGGCAAACCGTCGTCTGTGGCAAGGTACTCACCGTGCACCACATACTCCGCTCCCGCCCGGCGGCCGTCCGGGGAGGAGAGCACCACGATGTCCGTGAGCTGCTCGCGGTAACTGTGGTCCATGCGGGCCATGAAGGCGCGGAAGGCATCCTTGCCGCTTTGTCGGACGCCCTGGTTGAGGTCGTGGATCACATCCTCAGTCAGCAGGGCCAGCATGGGTTCGCGGTCCGCGGCATTGAAGGCATCGTAGTAGCGGCGCAGCAGATCAAGTGTTTCGTTCACGCGGACCACACTACGGTCTGATCCCCACCGTACTGGTGTGTAGGGAACGTTTTGAGGTGTGATGGGAGGTCGTGGGCGCCTCTTCACGGGAACAGACGACGCCTACGAATATATACAACCGCGCTGGTAGGCGCTAAATCCCCATTACACCTTTGTTTTTCTCTCTTCAGTACCTGCCCTTCTGCAATACACGCGACTGCAGCAGTACCGTTTCATTAGGTGCGTACACAAGCCAAGCGTGCCAGTTGAATTGACTGCTCAAGCACAGGGCACGCATAAGCCTGCGCTTGAGCACAAGGAAAGGCATGGGAAGAGCGGCTGTTTATGTGGGATGCCGAGGCGTGGGCTTGTGCGTGGAGGAAAGTCAGGAAGCGTGCATAGGAAATAAGGAATTAAAAACATTGTATATATTCAACACCTCTGGTCCAGGCAGCCCTACGGGTCGAATACCGCGCCCCATCAACAGTCCGTTCCTGCATCCAAGGCGCAACGGTTCGTGCCAGCGACGCCCCATTCAGACGGGTACACAGCACCACACCCAACAACAGAGGTGAGGCGCAGCCCGCTCCAGACTCACCCAGGGCACAACTTCACTGCGTCTCTCACCATCCCGCCAGATCATCCTTGAGGTCTTCGGCGGCCAGGACGGCGTAGCCCCGACGGGTGGTGTCCACCGAGGCGTGTCCCAGATGGGCCGCCACCCGCCCAAAATCCTTGACCTGCTGCAGCAGCCGGGTCCCCGCATACTTGCGCCCCGGATGAAAGCCCCGGAACGGCACACCTGCAGCCTGAAAAACCTGCGTCAGGTGGTAGCGGGCCGCCTGCTGGGTGGCGTAACGGAACACATATCCCGGCGCGCGGCCCGCTGGGCGGTACCGGCTGTGTTCCGGCCCACCGGGAGCATACAGCGTGCGGAACTGGCGGGCGGCGCGGGCGAGCCGAACACTCATGGTGACGCGGCGTGCTTTGCGTCCCTTGCCGGACCGGACATGAATGCGGCGCGTTCCCTCCTCCAGATCGTCCCAGGTGAGGGCCAGCGCCTCGCTGATTCGCAGCCCCGCATGCGCGATCAGAAAGAGCAGGAAGGTGGTGTGCGGGTCGGCGTGTTCCAGCACATCGGCGAGTTCATCCTCGGTATAGGGCGGACGTTTCTCGATGCCGGAGGTGGGGTCTTTCGGGATGCGGACCTCGCGGAAGGGATCGGCCTCGGTGGCCCCGGCCCAGCGCAGGGCGCGGTACAGGCAGCCCGCCGCGGCGACCTTGAGCTGCACGCCCGCCGGTTTGCGGCCCCCGGCAAGCAGGGCCTGGACATACCGTCCGGCGTCGTGGCGGTGGGGGCGCAACAGATTGAGGGCCTGGGTCTGGGCGTATTCGAGAAACTGCCGGACGCCCAGGGTGTACGCCTCGACCGTGCGGGGGCTGGTGAGGATGCCGCTGCGGCTGTGGTGGGTGAGGTAGGCGCGGGTCAGTGAGACCAGCGTGACGGTGTCCTTCTCGCCGGCCGCTTGGACGGCGCGGCGGCGCAGCTCATCGTCATGCAGGTTGAGCCAAGTGTCGGCGTGGCTCAGCTGATCGCCGTGGTACTGGGCGAGTGTCATGACCGGGAAGGGCCGTGGCCGGGAGAGATAGAGGTCGCAGGCGGAATCGGCATGACCGAGTGTATCTCTTTTCACCTAAGCGGCCTTAGGTGAAAAGTCCGCCCCCTGCTGACCCCGCCCGGGTTTGGGCACGGGGGCCACCTGCCAGCATCCCGGAATCAGGAATGCTGTGCGGAAGAGTGGGCTGTCAAGCAACATTTCTGGTGGTCGTATTGAACACCTGCACTAATATTCACCTCAAATCTGTTCCAGACCGAAAATACCGCCGGAAAACACCGTTCCAGACACTCTTTTTTTTCCTGCCTCACAGGAATCCCAGGAAGGGCCCGGCAAGGCCCACCGGGCCCTGGACCCCCCCCCGGCATATCCGCGCCCTCCGTTCAGCAGCGCCGAAGTTAAATCAGCTCCTACTGCCGGGAGCTACCGCACATAGGACGCACCGTTGATGTCCAGCGTCGCCCCGGTCATGTGGCCAACCATGCCAGAGGCGAGAAACACCACCGTGGCGGCCACCTCCTCTGGCGGCGCGGCGTCGCCCAGGGGCAGGTCACGGCCCAGGTCGGCGGCGTGTTCCTGCAGGTAGCGGGCGGCCATCTCAGTCCGGACCCAGCCGGGCGCGACAGCGTAGGCCAGGATGCCCTCGGCGGCAAACCCCTGCGCAATGGATTTGGTCAGGGCGATGACCCCTCCCTTGGACGCAGCGTAGTGCATGGCGTCGGGCAGGTCCCCCCGGAACGCTGCCCGGCTCGCCATGTTGATGATCGTGCCGCCGCCTCGCTGGCGGTAATGCTGGATGGCGGCCCGGCAGGTGTCGGCCACGCTCAGCAGGTTGACCTGCAGCGTCTCCTGCCACCCGGCCGACCACGCTGCGAGCGGATCGTCCACCGTGACCGCCGGCGAGATCCCGGCGTTGTTGACCAGCACGTCCACCTGACCCTTCCAGTCGGCGGCGGCCTGAAAGAGCCGGTCCCCCTCCCCGGGCCGGGACAGGTCACCGCCCAGCACCTGCACCCGCTCGGCACCGAACTCCTCTACCAAGCCTCCGCGATCCTCCCCGCTGCGGCCGAGATGGGCCGATACCGACGCGCCGGCCTCCAGCAGACTCCGAACACAGACCGCCCCGATGCCGCGCGACGCACCCGTCACGAGTACCACCTTGCCATGCAGATTGATCATGTGGTCAGTCAAGCATATGGGCGTCTGCCCGGGCACTCCTGATCGGCATCAACACATACGGGCCAGCAGCTGGCCCCATGAACCGCCACGGGGCAGTCCAAGGGACCATCAAGGTTAATCCGTCAATCAGTTCAGGGCGCGGGTGGCAGCCGGCAATCCGCCCCCGGCCACCAGCTCGGCCGCTGCGTCCTGCAGCGCCGTCAGTGCCACCCGCTGCGTAAACGGTCCCGTCGACACCCGCGCCACTCCCAGCTCCTGCAGCTCCTGCACCGGCAGGCTCACCCCTGGCACGCTGATCACCGTCAGCTTCTGCGGCCCCAGCGCCGCCACCACCGTCTGGATCTCCTCACGCGCCACCAGGCCCGGTATGAACACCACCGGAGCGCCCGCTTCCAGGAACGCCTGTCCCCGCCGAATAGCTTCCTCCAGCACCTGCCCGCGGGGCGTCTCGGCCGAGGCGCGTACCAGGGCGTCAGTGCGGGCATTCAGCACAAACTCGATGCCCGCCTCGTGACCGGCGGCCATCACCGCGCGCACGGCGGCCACCGCCTCGTCCAGCGGCCGCATCTGGTCTTCCAGGTTGCCCCCGACCACGCCCGCCGCGATGGCCCGCCGGGCCGTCTCGCCCGCATTGCCGTAGCCGGCTTCCAGGTCCATGGTGACCGGAAGATCCACCGCCTGAACGATGCGGCGGACCATGTCCAGATGCAGTTCCAGGGGAATCTGCTCGCCGTCGGCGTAGCCGAAGGTGGACGCGATGGAGTGGCTGGCGGTGGCCAGGGCACGTACGCCTGGAGTCGCGGCGACCACCTGGGCAGAAACCACATCCCAGACATTGGCCAGCACCAGGATCTCCGGGGAGGTGTGCAGTTCGAAGAAGGTGCGGGCCTGGTCGGCGAGGGCGGGACGGACGGGCAGGGTCTGCGTCATGGTGAACTCCGGATCTGGGAAAGAAGGAAGGTGCGGGCGAGAAAGAGCTCAGGTGGCCTGAAGCCCCCGGAGGGAACGATCCATCATCTGAAAGAAGAGTGGCGGCTCCTGGCGTACCCGGGCGAGCAGCATGGCTCCTTCCAGGGTGGCGAGCAGTTCCAGGGCGGTGTCACGGGGCGACTCGGAAAACCGAAAGTGCCCACTGGTCTGACCCTGGCGCAGCACATCGGTCAACCAGCGTTCATTCAGGGCAAAAAAGGACTGAACCTCCCGCTGCATGTCCGCGGGCAGAGTTCCGTAATCTCCGGCCAGAGCGGTACACAGACAGATACGGCCGTCGCCATGAATGACCGCGTGGTAGGCGGCCACATACTGCTCGAGCATGCTGACCGGGCTGAGTTCTGCCGCGCTGAGGGTCAGAAGCACCTCCTTGACCCGCTCGCGGTAACGGCGGGTGAGTTCGGTGCCCAGTTCGGCCTTGCTGGGAAAGTGGTGGTGGATGCTGGCGTTGCGGATGCCCAGCTGCTTGCCGATGTCTGCGTAGCTGACGGCGTTAAAGCCGCACTGCTGCATCAGCCCCTGGGCCACGTCCAGGATGTGGGTGCGGGTGTTGGAGAGGCTCGGCATGACTCAGTATCTACCTACCAGTAGGTAGATGTCAAGCCACAAGATTCAGGATTTCAGGGAAACAGCCGGTGTGGCTCCACAGGCTAGAGAAATGTCCCATGAACCGCACTCGGGCACCCTTCAACGGCACTCGGGCGGTCAGTCACGACACGGGGTTGGGAATACCGCTGGAAAACCCGGCGCTTCGCCCTCACCCTGGCCCCTCCGGCGGCCGCGAGTGTCTATGCTACGCGGCATGTCGAACGCCGTCTCGCAGGATGTCGCCCCCGCACGCTGGACGGCCCTGACCTGGCTGGCCAGCGCGGTCGTCTTCGCCATGGCTCCGTGGTTCTCGGCGGCAGCGGTCCTGCCCCAGCTGCGCGCCGCGTGGACCCTGAGCGACACGGACGCGGCGTGGCTGACGCTGGCCGTTCAGCTGGGCTTTGTGCTGGGGGCAGTGCTCAGCGCGGCCCTCAACCTCGCCGATCGGATCGCCCCCCGGCAGCTGATCCTGGCCGGCGCGCTGCTGGCTGCCGGGGCCAACCTGGGCCTGCTGCTGGCCCAGGGACCACTGGCAGCGATTGCCCTGCGCGCGGTGACGGGCGCGGCCATGGCGCTGGTCTATCCTCCGGCCCTCAAGGCCATGTCCACCTGGTTTCGCAGCGGTCGCGGCGTGGCGCTGGGGGTCATGGTCGGGGCCCTGACCCTCGCCGCCGCCCTCCCCCACCTGGTCAACGGCCTGGGAGGAGCGAACTGGCAGGCCGTGATCGTTGTCACCAGTGTGCTTGCCGCGCTGGGCGGCGTGATGGCCTGGCGGGTTGGAAACGGTCCGCACCAGTTTCCGCGGGCGGTGTTCCGGCCCGCCCAGGCGTGGCGACTCCTGACCGGGCGCGCGATGGGCCTGACCACCCTGGGCTATCTGGGCCACATGTGGGAGCTGTACGCCATGTGGGCGTGGTTCGCCGTGTTCTTTACCCGCCTGCTCTCGGACCATGACCTGCCCGATCCACAGCGGGGAGCCGCCTATGCCACCTTCGCGGTGGTGGGCGTGGGGGCGCTGGGCTGTTATGTCGGCGGGGTGCTGGGCGACCGCTGGGGCCGGACCCGGCTCACAGCGCTGGCGATGTGTCTGTCCGGAGCCTGCGCACTGGCCCTTGCCTTCCTGGCAGACGCCGCGCCCCCGGTGGTGCTGGCGCTGAGCCTGCTGTGGGGCTTCTGGATCATCGCGGATTCTGCCCAGTTCTCGACCATCGTGAGCGAAATCGCCGACCCCGCCTACGTGGGCACGGCCCTGACCACGCAGCTGGCCCTGGGCTTCACGCTGACGGCCGGGAGCATCGCGCTGGTGCCCGTGCTTGTTGGCCGCGGAGGCTGGCCGCTGGCCTTTGCGGTGCTGGGCGTGGGGCCGTTGCTGGGAGCACTCGCCATGCGCGGGCTTGCGCGTCTGCCCGAGGCTGCCCGGATTGCCGGGGGCCGGGGATAGCCCCCAGGCCCCAGGACGGTCAGCCAGCGAACGGGCCGCCTGCGGGCGGCCCAATTCCACGGTGGCGGGAAGACGTGCCCGGCGGACCCTCGCAAATGCCGATCAGGCGGATGGAGGTCTGAGGTCCAGGGCCTCCACCACCCGGGTGTACGGCACTCCCGCCGCGTCATTTACGTGCCGGACATCATCGGCGCTCTCAGCCTCAAACAGGCATGAGCAGCGCTCGTCTCCGGGAACGTACATGCTGCGCAGGTAGTGCACAGGTGTCCCCGATGCGCTGGCGCGGTCACTCTCGCGGATGGCGGCGGCCTGCGCTTCGCCGAGTTGTTGCATCGTGATGCCGGGGAGATGTCGTTCTGCCATGAATACCTTCATAGGCCCCCCACACGGGCGGGCGCGGGCACCCGGTCTGTTCGGGGTGAACAGCCGACGCGCCACCTCACCCGGTGGTCCCAGTGTACGCCCGCGGCGGCGCAACTGTCACGGCGCCGCTCAGGCGTCGGCCAGCGGGGCGAGCAGCGAGGTGGGAGCTTCCCGGAAGACCAGCATGAAGAAGCAGGTGCCCCAGACCGCCGCTGACGCCCAGACTGAACATCAGCACCACGGCGGCGGGGGCCTGGACCAGGCAGCCGGGAGCACCGGTGCGGACGAATAAACCGGGGGTGAACCGGGCGTCATGTGTGGACGCGACCGGGCCTCAAGCTGCACGCATCACCGAAAGGAGGCGTCCGAACAGGCATTTTTCCGTCAGTGATCGTCCGTGAAGTCGGACGCTGTCATGCGGTCTTTTCGCCCGCTTCCTCACCTCTGAACGCTGACCACGCGCGACCCCTATACCCCCATCACCTGGGGGTCTGGGGGAGTTCCCGTCTCGCGCCCCCTTAGCCCTTAGCGGACAGCGCCCCGGGAGACCCTCGGCAGCACCTGAGTTCTGCCTGCCGCCTCTGGTATCCGCCGTACTGTTTGCCGCCCTGCTGCTTCTCAGCGCACCGCACCCCTTCCAGACGGCGTCTATGCACTCCCCCTCCCCGGCTTCTCTGGCGGGCGACGACACGAAGACCGGCGGAGCTCCCGGCTTGTCCGTTCTCCCAACCCCGACCACAGTCTCTCGGTTTGGTGGTCGGGGCGCTAGGCTGCCTGCCGTGTGTTCATTCCACCGGTCTTCAGCGCCCACCGTGCCCTGGGAGGCGTGGCGGGACTCCGTGCTGGCCCTGGCCGACGGGGGCCGCTTCGACGACGCCCTCCTGACCATCGAACGCGCCCTGGACGACGGTCAGAACCCGGCGGCCCTGCTGGAGTTGCTGCAGCGTGTGGAACATGATGCGCCTGCGTCGTTGCCGCGCGGCGTTGGCGGCTGCCTGAGCCTGCAAGGGCTGCGGTTGAAAGTGCGGCTAACCGGGAACGCACAGACACCGGCAGCCGTGACCGAGCTGGTGCGCGCCGCGCAGGCGGAGCAGGTGAACGCTGGGTTTCTGTTCGCGCATCTGGCCTGGGCGCTGACGCAGCAAGAGGCGTTTCCCGAGGCCCTGCAGGCCGCCGAGACGGCCCTGCAGGACCGGCAGAATCTCACGGACCGCGAACGGGGTCTGGCGCTGCGCATGAAAGGCTTCGCCCTGAACCGTCTGGACGCCAGCAGCGACTGGGAAGGTACGTTTCAGGAGGCACTGGACGTCAGTGAAGGCTGGGCACGCGGGTTGATCCTGCTGGACCTGGGCGGCCTGCGCAGTCGGGCTGGAAACGAGCCGGGCGCGATGCTGGCGTACACGGACGCGCTGAAGCTGGTGGTCTCCACGGGGCACCGGGCGATGATCCTGAACAACATGGGCCTGGTCTGCCTGCGCCTGGGCCGCTTCGCAGAGGCCGAGGAATACTTCATGCAGGTGGCCGCCCTGCGGTCCGGGTTCAGAAGTCGTGCGCTGGCCGGGCAGGCAGCGGCGCGGCGCGCCCTGGGCGAATGGGCACGCGCCGAGTCGCTGTACCGGCAGGCGGCGCAGGCCAGCAATGACGAGGACGACCTGCGGCAGGCACTGCGCGGTCTGGGGTACACCCAGCGGCTCGCGGGGCGGCACATGCAGGCGCTCGAAACGCTGCGCGGTGCGGCGAACGCGGCGCAGGGCGACCGTGAGAGCGGCCTGTCCTGGGTGAACGTGGACGTCGCCGCCACACTCGTCGGCCAGGACTATCTGGACGTGAAGGCCGTTGAGGCGCACCTGAGCCGCACCGGCAAGCTCGACATCGAGGACGCAGAGCGGGCCGTGATCGTCCGGGCAGAACTCGCACGCCGCACCGGGAATCTGCAGCGGGCCGTCGCCCTGCTGGAACCGCTGGTCCGGAGTTCCCTCTGGATGCGCGAGGAAGCGCACGCCTTCGGACAGCTGTTCGCGCTGCTGCCACCGGGACAGCGTCCGGAACCCCTTCCGCGCCCGCAGCAGACGCGGGTGGACCTGCGGGTGTTGGGCGTACCGCGCGTGCAGGTCAATGGGCGGCGCGTTCGCCTCGGCAACTTGGAACTCGTCACGCTGACCGCGCTGATCATGGCCGGCGGGGACCTCACCACCGACGAGCTGATCGAAGTGATCCGGGACGGAAAACCACGTGAGATGCGAGCGGCCGCGCAGCGTGTGTCCCGCGTCGTCCGGCAGTTGCGGGTCGCGCTCGGCTGGGACGGCAGCGTCCTCTCCCTCGGAGGGGCATACCTGTTGGACCCGGCGGTCAACTGGAGCAGCGACGTACACGCTGCGCTGCACGGGCATGCACAGGTGACCGCATTTCTGAGTGGCATCAGTCTCCCCTGGGCCACCGAACAGGAACAGTACTTGATGCAGAGAGACTCAGATGATTTGACTGCGAGGCTTGA
>NZ_BMOM01000046.1 GCF_014647075.1 Deinococcus aerophilus
CTCCGGATCTTCAGTAAAAACGCAGAATTCCTCGGCCAGCACGGATATTCACTGCGCTATGCAAGGTGCAACTCCTGAGCTGAAGTCTCGGGCCAAGCTGGCCTTCGATTCGCCCCCTTGGGCACGCTGCCGCAGCTCACTAATTTGAGCCGCGGTCAGCGCCTTCCTGCGCCCCTTATATACCCCAGCCTTCTTGGCCGCCTCGATGCCTTCACGCTGCCGCTCGCGAATCAGGGCGCGCTCGAACTCCGCAAAGGCCCACATCACGCTCAGCAGCAGCCTGGACATCGCCGAGTCTTCCCCGGTAAAGGTCAGCCCCTCCTTGATGAACTCGACGCGCACGCCTTTGCCCGTCAATCCGTTGACCAGGGCGCGCAGATCGTCGAGACTGCGGGCCAGGCGGTCCATGCTGTGGACAACCACGGTGTCCCCCTCACGGGCGTGGCTCAGCAGGGCGGTGAGATGCGGGCGGTGGGCGTGGCCACCGCTAACCTTGTCAGTGAAGACTTTGTCGAAGGTCAACCCGTCCAGCTGACGGGCAGTGTTCTGGTCCTCGGACGAGACGCGGGTGTAGCCGAGGCGGTGGCCTCTGGCGGACTCTTTCATGGGAGCTCCTGTCAGGTTGGGCTCCTAGAGCTTGACAGGATACTGTCAGATATGTCGGAAAACCACCCCAATCTGACACATTCTCTGCTTTGTTCCTGACGTCGGGTTGGGGTATACCCCGCTGGGCGTGCGGGAAGCCGAGGTGTTACTAACGTCCAGCGGTCAACAGGTGCGCCTGCTGGATCCCCGCCCGGTGGCCGCTCTGGCGACATGGGACTGGGTCACCCAAAATGACCAGGGGTTCGGCCTCAGCCCCCGGCCGCTGACCGAGGTTCTGCCCGCACCCAAAACCTGATCCGGCAGGCAGAGCAGCGTGACCGGCCGCCAGCCCAAACCCAAACACGTGTTTGAGTTCGGCTCAAGGTGGTCTATTCCCCCGAAAACAGGACCGTCACTGAGCAGAAAACCGGGGCACCCTCAGCGTGTTTCAAGTGCTCGAGCTCAGAGTGAGGTTCAAATCAAACCACGTCGTCTGGCGCACCCCGAGGCGAGGGGGGCACGCCCTGGCCAACCGCCCCGGCGCCCTTCACGGCATCCGGCCGAGTGGTCCGCTCTGTCACCTTGAGGATCAATTGCACCGTCTCGGCAGGGCTATCCCACTGCGGACAGTGTCCGCTGTGTTCGAACCAGTAGACCTGCGCCTGCGGAAACAGACTCAAGGCCCGCCATGCCTGCTGGGGCAAACATACCCGGTCATAGTGGCCCCAAGCAATCACCATGGGCTCAGTCAAGGTGTCGGTGGCTGTGCCCGGTGGCACGTCCCCTCCCCGCAGAATTAAACTGCGCCTGAGTTCCTGCACGGAGGGGGACGCTGCGTAGGACTTCATTTCAGCGAGCGCCACGTCTGCAGGAATGTCCCAGGGATGCGAGGAGTACTGGGCAAAAAGCAACGTGCGTCCCCACCGGGTGCGGGTCAGCAGGGGCATCAAGGGACGCGAGAGCCGAATCAGTCCCAGAGACAGTTGACCTGTCCGGTCAAAAAACGGCTGTTCCCAGCCCTGCTGAAAGCCGCCCGGATCGAGGGCGACGACGGCCCCCACCACGCCGCGGCGGGCCAGTTCCATCGCCAAGCGGCCTCCCGGTGGACCCTGACCGCGGCGGAAGGCGTGAAAATGCATCGACGCACCCTAATAGGCTTTAAGCAACCCGTCGTGCCTTGGGGGACAGTCCACCCGTCAGCCCAGGCAAAACCCAGCAACATTCCCAACGGTCCAGCTTGCGGGCCTCCCCTTCGACTGAAGACCGATTGCGCAGTTGTGCAGCATGGAGACAGGGGAAGGCTTAGCTTTCCCCCGTCTCCATGCCGGTAGTTCAAGCGAACTGTGGCGCGCGGTTCACCAGACCGGTCACGCAGCCCCAGAACGAGCCCTGCTGTCGGGTGTCCTTCCGATAGAACTCTCGGCACACCCGGAACTTCCCCAGGCGAATGATCAGGTACCCAGACGGGCGGCCAGAAACAGCAGTACCGCTGTCACCGCACGGTTCGGGTTCGCCGCCCAGTCCAGAGCGCTCCACTGCAAAAAAAGCGCCACCCGGAGGTGGCCAGCAGCGCCGGTATAGAAGCGGAATCAGGGCCGTAGGGCCGCCGGGGCAACGGGTTCTGAGTGGGCCTGCTGCCAGTGGCTCAGGGCACTGGGGACATTGGTGTAGAGGATATACACTCCCAGCACCACCAGAAAGCCCGCGAAGGAACGCCGGAGTGCTTGCTGGGAGAGAAAGCGCGACAGGTAATTTCCGGCCAGACTGCCCAGGATTCCGATGCCGCCCAGCAGGCCGATCAGGTTCCAGTGCAGCGCCTGGACTCCGCTGAGCGCGTGCATGGTAAACCCCATCGCCGAGGTCAGGGTGATGATCACCAGACTGGTCCCCACCGCCACCGTCATGGGCAGGCCGAGCAGCAGCACCAGGGCCGGCAGAATCAGAAAGCCGCCGCCCACCCCCACCACACCGGTCAGCACGCCCACACCGAGACCGGCACCCAGAATCTGCCACCAGGGCCGGGAAGTTTGCCCGGAGGTGTCCGGGGTGGGTCTGAACATGCGCAGGGCGGCGACCAGCATCACTACCGCGAAGATCAACAGCTGCGCCGCGGCGGGCAGAGCGTGGCTGAGCAAGGTGCCCAGCAGGGTGCCCGCCAGGCCGGGTAAGCCAAAGAGCACGACGGCCCGCCAGTCGGTACAGCGCCGCCAGGCACACGGCACGGCCCCGAACAGGGCGATCAGACCCACCACCGCCAGACTCTCGGTGATGGCGAGCTTGGGGTCCTCACCGACCAGATACACGAGTACCGGCACGGTCAGGATGGAGCCGCCCGACCCGAGCAGGCCCAGGCTCAGGCCGATCACGAGGGCGCCGATCCACGCCAGAATCATCGTGCGGGTCCGTTGAAAGAGTGCCGTGGCAGAGGAGGAAAAAAGTTACCCGACCTGTTCAGATCCCGCATGGTCCTTCACTCCTCGGTGGGCAGGCCCGAGCGCATCCAGCCGCCGGTGCCTCCAAGCAGGTTGGAAACGTCGTGAATGCCGTTCTCGGCCAGAAACTCCGCGGCGCTGGCCGAGCGCCCGCCGCTGGCACACACGACGACCAGGGGGCCCTGCAGCTCGCCGATCCGGGCCGGCAATGTGCCCAGGGGAATGTTGCGTGCGCCGGGAATATGGCCGCTCTGGTACTCCCAGTCCTCGCGCACGTCGATGATCTGTGTGCCCTGTTGCTGCAGCTTCTGTAGGTCCTGCGGGGCAATGTCCTGATACATGATGGTCTCTCCCTGGGCTCAGTGAGGCTGTGATTCAGGCCTGGACATGTGCCCTGGCAGCGGCGTAGCCGCCTTCAAGGTCAATCACGTTGTCGAAGCCCTCGGCGCGCAGAACGCTGACGGCAGCGGCGCTGCGGGCTCCGCTCTGGCAATGGACGACCACCGGGCGGTCACGGGGAATCCGCCCGAGGTTTTGGGTCAGCCGTCCGGCGTGCAGCTGGGTGGCTCCCTCGAGATGGCCGGCCTCGTACTCGCTTCTGGCCCGCACATCGAGCACGAAGACCTGACTCAGGTCGAGTTCGGCGGCGGGCGTGGCCTGTTGAGGCTGGGTATCCAGTCCGGCCAGCGTGCTGATAAACCCGCTGACCCTGTCAATGCCGGTCATCCACAGGCGGCGGCGCAGTTCATCGGCCTGCTCCGGCGTGGAGGCCAGCAACACGTACTCCTTGCCGGGGTCCAGCAACCAGCCCGACCACGTTTCGAAGGTCTTGCCGGCCGGCAGATGCACGCTGCCGGGAACCGCGCCCGCCTGATACGCTTCGCGGGGACGGGTGTCGAGCAAACGCACGCCGCGCTCAAGGGCGACAAGAACGTCCTGCGCGGACAGCGCCGCGAGCGGCTGAACTTCGCCGAGCAGCGCCGGGCCCGCTCTGTTCTGGCGCTTCATGCGCCCGTAGTAGGCAGGGGCGTCCGGCTGACCTTCAAGCAGGGCGGCTGTGAAGGCGGCCTCGTTGTTGTCGGCGAGGTGATCCGCCCACCACGCGAAGTGGCGCTCGTACCCCACGGTGGTGCTCTCTACTGCACCCAGCGCTTTACCGCAGGCGCTGCCCGAACCGTGGCCGGGCCAGACCTGCACGTAGTCGGCAAGGGGCCCGAATTTCCGGCTCAGGCTCTCAAACATCTGCTGCGCGCCGGCAAAGCGGGTGTCCTCGCCGCCCGCCGCCTCGTCGAGCAGATCGGGGCGGCCCAGATCGCCGACGAACACGAAGTCGCCGCTGAGCAGCATGACCGGTTGCGAAGTGCGGGCACCGTCAATCACCAGAAAGCTGAGGTGTTCGGGCGTGTGACCGGGGGTGTGCAGCGCCCGCAACACCACATTGCCCAGGCGGATCTCGCTGCCGTCCCGCAGACCTTCGTGGTCAAAGGCGTACTGCCACTCGGGGCCGCCCTCATCGCTGAGGTACAGCGCCGCGCCGGTCTGGGCCGCGAGTTCACGGCTGCCGCTGAGGTAGTCGGCGTGGATGTGCGTCTCGGTCACTGCGACGATCCTGAGGTTTTCCTGCCGGGCGAGCTCGAGGTACCGGCGAACGTCGCGCACCGGATCCACCACGACCGCCGTGCCGTTTTGCTGGCAGCCGATCAGATACGAGGCCTGGGCCAGGTCGGTGTCATACAGACGTTTGAAGTACATGTCTCTCCTCCGTGAACGCCTGCCGGTTGAGACAGGCACGTTCGAGATGGCTGGATCATATACCCCCTGGGGGTATATGTCAAAGATTCCCGCGAGGACCTCTCGATCAGACCAGCAGCACGCTGGGTGGCGCCGCCACCACAGGACCGCGCGTTTTAAGCTCGGCGAGCATGGCATCCAGGGCACGGACCGGCAGTTCACGCCGGTCGCGCCCGAAGCGGGACGGAACCGCCTGGTTGGTCAGAAACGCCACCGGGTACTGCCGGTCAGGCTCCAGCGGCTCGCCGCCGATCTCGATGCGCTGCACGCGGGCACCGAACGGGTTTTCCACCTTGGCGTACAGCACTACGCCGTGCATGCGCTTGACATAGCCGCCGCGCTGCCGCCAGGGGTCGCGGGCGAAGACCGCCTCCAGATTGTCTTCGAGCATCTCGGCGATCTCCGTGCCGCTGAGCTCTGCCCGGCTGATCGGTGGATTATGGGGCACCAGGTTCCAGACCGCCAGCCGCGATACCGGGCCCGGCGCAATCGGCGCGCCGTAACGCCAGCCGTTCGAAAAGGCGATGTCGGTATGGGCCGCGTGCGCCACGGCCGCCGTCAGAAAATCGTCCGCAGGGGCCGAGAGGGTGGTGCCCCGGTGCAGCAGGATTTCGGTGTGCCCGACGATCTCTTCTTCGGCCTCCTGAAAGGGAGCCAGTGCCTCCGAGATCCGCCCGGCCAGCGCCGGATCACTCGGCCGGGCGTCATGCATCTGGACAAGTTCGTGGTGAAGCAACTCCACCCGGCCGGCCGTCACCTGCAGGTCGAGGCGCGTGACAAAGCTGCCGTGACAGCCTGCCTGGGTGATCAGGGTCTGGCCCACCCGCTGCGGCTCACTCAGGCGGTTGTGGGTGTGGCCGCTGAGCAGCACGTCAATGCCCGGAACTTCTGCGGCCAGCGCGCAGTCCTGCGGAAACCCCAGGTGCGACAGCACCACCACCACGTCGACCTGCTCGACTTCACGCAGGTGTTGCACGAGGTGCCTCGTCTCGGCCCGGCCGTCGGTAAAGCGCAGCCCACGGCCGAAGCGCGGCGGCATGTCGCCGATGATGTTGGAGGCCAGGCCCAGCACCCCCACCCGCACGCCCCGCTCCAGCACCCGGAACGGCGCAAAGGCCCGCTCCGACGTATCCTCGGCGTAGATGTTGGCAGCCAGCAGGGGATACTTTAGCCGGTCGGCCAGCCGCGCCAGCTGATCGGGACCGTACCCGAAGTCCCAGTGGGCGGTCATGCCATCAAAGGCGAGCTCGTTGAGCAGCTCTGGCATGAACTCGGCCTGTGCAGCGACCACCGGGCCGGTGCCGTGCATGGTGTCTCCATTGTCGAGGGCTACCACGGCGCCGGAACAGTCGGCGCGGACCTGATCGAAATAGGCCTTGATCCGTGCCAGCCCACCGGCGGTATGGATCACCGGCCGACCGCGTTCCCAGAACAATTCCGGGTGCGGTTCGAGGTAAGCGTGCAGGTCATTGAGTTGCAACAAGGTCAGCTGAGGCATCAGGGCCCCTCCTTTTCAGGGGGCGGTGTGGCGGGGCGGCGGCCTTCAGGACAGCCGCGCACCGCTGGCCGCCGAGATTTTCTGAAGCAAAACCGATTTCTGAACAGCGCCGATCACCGAATCCACCGCCTCGCCGTCCCGGAAGATCAGCAGGGTGGGGATGCTGCGGACCTGGAACCGGGCGGCGCTCTGGGGATTCTCGTCGACATTGATCTTGACCACCCGGACCTTGCCCGCCTGCTCGCGGGCGATCTCCTCGAGCACCGGCCCCATCACCCGGCAGGGACCGCACCAGGGTGCCCAGAAATCCACCAGCACCGGCACGCCGGCCTGGATGTCGCTGGCAAAGCTGGCATCGCTGCCGTCATGCAGCCAGGGAAGAGCCGCGTGGCAGCGGGCACAGACGGGAACCTGCCCGCCGGGAACACGCTGCACCCGGTTTTTGCTGTGGCATTCAGAACAGATCAACACGTCGTTCATGGCAACCTCGCTGTGTCAGGAAGCTGGAGAAAAGCCGCTGCGCTGGGGCGGCTGCCAGACCATCCGAAACGAAACTGGGCGCACAGAAACGATACCCGCCTGGGGTATCATTCCCATAGAAGAAACATGAACGTTGGTGCAACCCCTCACCGTCAATGAAAGGAAGGTCAGCATGACGAGCGCTTCTGAGCTCAACGAAAAGCAACCGGACAAGCAGCGGGTCCTCAACCGTCTGCGCCGTCTGGAGGGTCAGGTGCGCGGGCTGCAGAAGATGGTGGACGAGGAGCGGCCCTGTCAGGAAATCCTGACCCTGCTCAGCGGCATCCGGAGCGCCCTGGACGCCACGGGAGACGCCATCTTCGAGGAGTACGTCAACAGTTGCCTGCTGGACAACGGCGCGCCGCTCTCGCCCGCAGACATCGTCAAGACGGCCCGCCTGCTGCGGTAACCCGTTTTCTATAGCAACCCTGCAGCGCACAGAGCGGTTCGGCGGTGTGTATGGAAAGCGCGGGCGACCCTGGCCTGTGAACTCCATCCCCACGCCAGCGGCGACCCATAAGCTCTGTAGCCGGAGGTCCTGGGGCTGTCCTGGGGGAATGCCAACCGGTCAGCCCCACACCCGCAAGCCTGGGGTCCGGGGGCCACTTTCGGGCGTGCTTTTCAAGACGCGGCGGCGATCTTGGAGGGTAACCGTCTGCTCCCAACGGTGTACGCGTCGCTCCAGAGCAGAAGGTCGGGGTGCCCACAACCCAGGGCACCCCGCTGAAGAGCGAATCGGAATAGAACATTCAGGACGTCACGGTTGGGAGGCTCCTGCTGTCCGGTCTGCCTGCCCTGTGTCCCCGACAACCTCCGGAGATTTTGACTCAGGAGGGCGTCGGGGTCCGCCGCCGCAGATCGTCACCCTGAAAAGGCAGCCGAAACAGAGGGGCGAGCAGGCAAACGTCGAACACACCGGCCAGCAGCGGCACAACACCGAGGGTCGCCGCGGCGGGTTTGTTCTGGGTCGTGCCCCAGGCGATCAACACGAGGCCCACGCCTACTCTGAGGCCACGACCCTGTGGCGCGGCCATAAAACCCATGAACTGTTTGGTCGTCATGATGAATACCCTCCTTCTGGTTCAGGGTTGAACCGCGTCGATGGTGATCTGCACGCTGTTGCCGCCTTCGAGTTCAAAAGTCGGCTGGTAAGCCCCCACCCGGTTGCCAACGGTGAACCGCACCGGAAGCAGGCCGGCGACGGGAACGGTGGTGCCGTAGCCGCTGAGCTGTCCGGAAAGCAGCGGTTTGCCGTCGGTCCCGATGGGACTGAGCGCCGACTGTCCTGTTGCACCCTCGGGCGCCTTACCGATGATGCCGCCCACCACCTCATCGCCGGGAAGCTCCAGGGTCTGGTTGCCGTTGGCGTCACGAACCAGCAAGCCTCCCGTGTACCTGGGGTACTGAACGGTATTGGCCGGCAGGATACCGACGCCGTTGAGCGGCTGACCACCGCGCCACAACAGAAAAGACAGCAGCGCGGGTGCAGGGCGGTTCAGGGCGACCGTCTGGTTGTTGGCATTCTCTCCGCGCGGCAGAAGGAAGTTGGTCGGCGCAATCCGGGCCACTGGGACGGTGGCCAGAATCTGAACGCTGCCGCTGGCCGTCACCGGCACCGCCTGTGGCCCGCTCCGGATCTGCGCGGTCACAGGGTAGCTGCCCGCCGGCGGATTGAGGTAGGCCTGCCCCCGGATGTGGGCCAGGATCTTCACGCCGGGCGCGTCGGGACCATCGGTGCGCACCGGCGTGGTGAACGTGATGGTCAGAACGTTGCCGACCGCGCTGGCCTGATAGCAGCACACGTCTGCCTGGGGCCATCCCCGCGGCACGGCCACGTTGATGGGATGGCCCTCGTCGCGCCGGAACGCTGGGGGAAGCGTGATGGTGATGCTGCCCCCGGCCTCGAAGGCGAGCCCCGGCACCTGCGCGTTCCCGGCCTGCGGGAGCATTAGGATCAGATCGGTGGGCTGTCCGGCGACGTGGCCGGTGGTGGTCACGGGTGAGGGGCCGATGGTCAGAGGCAGGTCCGTGGCCTGCGCCTGCACAGAGGCCGAGAGCGTCAGCAGGGTCGTCAGACTGAGCAATACATTTTGCATACTTCTCCAGACAGTCAGGGAAATTGATGGGCCACAACGCAGCGGAAAGGATCGGTGACCACCTGAGGGCAGAGGCTACTGCGGCCAAAAGCCGAGGGCGGCATGGATTCCATGAAGGGCCGTTGAATCTGGCGCGCCGGGCCCCCGATCGGGCCTGTCCGGGTACTGCCCCCTCAAAGGTCCCTTCTGTGGAAGGCCTGACAGGAGCGGGGCGGCGTGCCACCGCCGTGCCTCTCCCGCTTCTGCCGCGGACAGTGGACGCTGTTCGCAGCGGACCACCGAACGACCGTATCCCGGGTTGCCATTGGGTGGATGCACATCTCCGAAGTCAGGCCGTTCAGTAGAATTGCTGATCTTCCTCTCCAGAAAACGGAGCTTCAGAGTGCCCATCCGGTTGCAGAACCCTCACTTCTTGAGCAATCAGCTTCTTCCAGAGGTGACATGACCGGTCCAGATCCGTTGTTCAGGCCGCAGAACCTGCGCGAGCAGGCCGAACGTCAGGTGCGCCAGGCCTCTCCGCTCCCGCTGTGGGACGGGTGGCCCGCCGCGTCCCTGGCCCACGAACTGCAGATCTACCATGTCGAACTGACTGCCCAGAACGAGGAACTTCAGCTCGCGGTCGTGGAGCTGGAGCGCGGACGCCGGCTCTACCACACGCTCTATGAACACGCGCCGGCGGCGTACTTTACCCTGGACGCCCGCGCGCACATCCTGAGCGTCAATCAGGCGGGAGCACACCTGCTTGGCTTTGACCGCAGCGTGTTGCTCGCCCGGCGCTTCCTGCAGTTTATTGAACCGGGACACCGGGCCGGGTTCAGCCGCCTGCTCGAAACCCTGCTGCACACCGGGAGTGCCGCCTCTGAGCAACTCAGCGTGGTCCACTGCAACGACACGCAACTGGAGGTGCAGTTGCAGGCCCTGGCCCTGCCAGATTCACCGCAGGCTCAGCCCACCTTTCTGCTCACACTCGTGGACCTAACGCCGTTGTTCGAGGCCCGCAGGGCCATACACGCCCTGAACGACACCCTGGAAGACCGGGTGCGCCAGGGCACCCGGCATCTCCGTGTGCTGGCAGACCAGTTCCGGCACCAGGCACGGCATGATGCCCTGACCACCCTTCCCAACCGGGCCGCTTTCGGAGAAGGCCTGGAGCGGGCGCTGGAGAGACTGCACGCGCAGGAAGAGGCGTTTGCGGTGCTGTTCTGCGACGTCGACCGCTTCAAGCGGATCAACGACAGTCTGGGCCACCCGGCCGGGGATCAGGTGCTTCAGGAGCTGGCCCGCCGCCTGCAGACCGTCATCCGGCCCACCGACCACGTGGCGAGGCTGGGCGGCGATGAGTTCGCGGTCCTGCTGCACGGGGTGGCGGATCAGGCGCGGGTGTCCCAGGTCGTCACCCGGCTGGAAGAGGCCCTTGAAGTCCCGTTCGTCGTGAGCGGTCAGGAGCTGTTCATTCAGGTCGGAACGGGGGCCTTGCTGGTCACCCGTGAATACCATTCTTCAGAAGACATCCTGCGCGATGTGGATCTGGCGCTGTATCAGGCCAAGCGGGGGGGACCGGCGGGCACCCGCGTGTTTGAGCCGTCGATGCGCAACGGGTCCGGGGACCAGCTGGAGCTGGAGACAGCGCTCCGGCACGCCCTGGAGCGCGGCGAGCTGATGGTGCATTATCAGCCCATCGTGGCCTTGCAGGGCGGGCACCTGCTCGGCGTCGAGGCCCTGATTCGCTGGCAGCATCCACAGCGGGGCCTGCTGCCGGCGGGGGCATTCATTCCTCTGGCGGAAGAACTGGGCCTCACCGGACAGCTCGATGAATGGGTGCTTCAAACGGCGGTGCAGCAACTGGCCCGGTGGCCGGTGAACGGCGCCCTCGACCGCCCGTTGTGGCTGAGTGTCCATGTCTCGGCGGCCCACCTGACCCAGGTCACCGCCGTCACGGCGCTGCTGGGCAGCGCGCCCCTGCCCGCACCCTGGCAGGTCCTGATCGAGATCACAGAACGGGTCCTGAGCCACCCGGCGGACACCGACGCGGCCTCGCTGCGAACCTTGCAGGGTGCGGGCGTCGAGCTGGTGGTAGACGATTTCGGGACCGGCCCCTCGTCCCTGAGCAGCCTGCACCGCTTTCCTCTGCGGATGCTCAAGATCGACCGCTCGTTCGTGGCCACCCTCGACCGCCACCGGGAGCTGGTGCGGACGATTGCGGTGATCGGGCACTCGCTCGGCCTGACCGTGGTCGCCGAGGGCATCGAGACCGAAGCGCAGCGCGCCCAACTGATTGAGCTGGGCCTCACCGTCGGCCAGGGAAATCTCTTCTCCCCTGCCCTGTCTGCCGAGCAGCTGGAGGAACGTCTGCACGCAACTTTGAACTTCCTCTGAGCAGATCCAGATCAGCCCTCGGCGGGGGGCTCTGTGCCGTGCGCGAGGTACCCGCCGCTCAGGGCCTGATCCTCGACGATGTTCTGAAAGATCTGCCGGGTGCGGACTTCCATCTGCTGGGCCTTCTGAAGGTATTCGCCCGCCAGCCTCGTGTTGCCGGAGGCGGCCAACTCCTGACCGGTGCTCTCCAGCAGCATGGAGGCTTCCTCAAGGGCCCGCATGGTGGTCCACAACTTGTTCTCGATCTGTTCCGTGACGCTGACGAGCAGGGCATCTCCACTGTAGGCGTGTCCCGTATGGCAGCGGTAGCGGGTCAGGCCTCCCTCCCTGATCTGTACCAGAATGCCGCCGCACTCCGGGCAGGTCTGGGGCGTCACCTTGCCAAACTCCATGACTCCCTTGCGAAAGGCATGGGCCGAACTGGCAATGCTGACCTCGCTGGCCACTCGCCTGCGGTCGTCTTCCTGAACCTCTCCGTACGCCGGCACGGGTCCGGCCACCAGACGGACCAGCAGGCCCGCCAGATCCCGCGCCGTCACCGTGTGGTCAATGTCCACCTGATCCGCCGCGCTTTTCGGCATGGAGTTGTATTCCGCGTCCCCGGGATCTTGCACCACGGTTGTTCCCCCGAAGTGCTTGATCGTCCACAGCCCCGAGGTGCCGTCGTCCAGCAGACCCGAGAGGACAACCCCGATGACATTCGGCCCCTCGCTGTAGGCTGCCGACCGGAAGAGCGCATCCACGGCCGGGCGCAGGCGGTTTTCCTTGGGTCCCCTGGTGACGCTGAACCGTCCCTCTTCGACAAGCAGATGGTGGTCGGGGGGGGCACAGTAGATTCGCCCCGGCAGGAGGGGTTCGCCCTGACGGGGGGTGGACACGGGCAGCGGCCCTGCGCGGCCCAGAATCTCGGGCAGGAAACTCGGCGCGTAGGCGGGAACATGCACGACGACGCACACCGTGGCGGGCCACCCGGCCGGCAGGCCAGCGGCGAGCAGTTGCAGCGGCCCTATTCCGCCCGCAGAGGCGCCTACGACCACCAGTCGGTGTGGAAGCATCTCCGCAGTCTGCGCCGGTTGAGCGCAGGTCGTCTTCAGGGTTCCTGAACCGAGGTGCCGGGCCGCGGCACCTGATCGGCTAAAGGTCGTGTGGGCACACCCAGATCCATCGGCCATCCGGCAGCTGAACTGCGGCTGGCCCCTCCCCTGTCCACCCTCCGGCCACCCCATCACCGTCTTCCAGCACCCCACCCCCACCACTCTCCCCTGCAGTGCCCGGCAGCGTGGGTTGAGGCAGAGTAGGGTGGAAGCAGGAGGAACCCCATGACCCTCGCCGTCTCCATGACCCGTCCCGGGGAAAAGTCGTCCCCAGGATTTCGGGGTCCCGCCCCGGTGTGCTGGACAGGCCGTGCCGCGAGCGCTGCGCTGGCAGGAACACGCACGAGTACCGTCGCGTCCACCCCGGTCCCGAAACTTAGCCTTCCCAGCCCAGTCGGCAGATCCCGTGAGGTTTCCTGCAACCGCATTCACCAGCGGCTTCCCTCATGAGCACAGACCGGGGCGCAAGGACGTGCTGGCCTGGAACGCCGGGGCAGCGCTATGTGGCCGCACAACTGCTGCTGTTGCTGGGCATTGCCGCGGCGCCGCGCTGCGGGCGACCCATGTTCGGCACCCCCCTCACCGCGAGGCTCGGCATGGCTCTCATGGCAACAGGCGCCCTGCTGACCGTGTGGGGTGGCAGGACGCTCGGCCGTCAGTTGACTGCCTTGCCCGAGCCAGTGGCCCACGCTGAACTGATTGAAACGGGCATTTACCGGCATGTCCGGCATCCGATCTACGGTGGCCTGCTCCTGCTGGCCCTGGGATGGAGCGTTCGCCGCGGCAGCGGACTGGCACTGGGCCTGACGGCCGGTCTGCTCGCCCTGCTGCAGGCCAAGGCCCAGTACGAGGAACGGGCGTTGCGGGCGCGGTTTCCACAGTATGCCGGGTATGCCCGGCGGGTGCGCCGCTTCTTCCCTGGCCTTTACTGAGGGTCCCCGGAGCCGCCAGGATCCCCTCGGATGTCCCACAACGCACGACCGCCATACGCGGGGCTCGTGGACCGGTCAACGACACGACTTCGGGCTGTGGTAAGGGTCCGGAATGTCCAGAACCGGCCACGGCTCCTGAACTGGAAAACATGCCAGGACATACACATCCTGTCCGGTGGCCACCGCCGCAGCGGCTGGCTCTGAGCAAACCCGCCCGCCTTCACCCCGGAGAAGACCCGAACAACCGGCCACCCCGGCAGTTCGGCAGATGGCAGAAAGCCTCCATGCCATCCTGTACCGCACATTTCGGGGATCAAGGACGGACTGGAGGGGCATGGGCGCATCCGGACCAACAGAAGCAAACAGCCCCCCTATGGAAGGGCCGCCCCAACCTGCTGGGGTTCGATCAGGGGTGCTTGCCTGGGTGCGCCTGCCCTTGCTCTCTGCTCTTACTGCGGGTTGCTGGTGATCAGCGACAGATTGCGCACGAGCGCGCGCTGCGGCAGCTTCAGCGCCGAGACAAGCACCTCGGCCACGTCCTCGGCCTGCAGCATGTGGTCCTCTGCGCCGATCTTCAGGCCGAGGCTGGCCGCGAGGTCAGTGTTGACGGTGCTGGGGTTGAGCAGGATCACGCGGATGTCCTGCTTGCGCACCTCGGCCATCAGGGACTCGGTAAAGGCGATCACGCCCGCCTTCGAGGCGGCGTAGGCCGAGGCGTTGGGCGCACCCTTCTCGCCGGCCGTGGAGGCGATGTTGATGACATGTCCGCCGCCGCGCTGCAGCATGTGCGGCAACGCGGCCCGGGTGGCGTAGTACGTGCCGAGGAGGTTGACCTCGATGATGCGCTCCCACGTCGCCGGGTCCTGGCCGAGCACAGAGCCGAACTGTGCGGTGCCCGCATTGTTGACGAGAATGTCCAGCGAACCCAGTGCCTGCGCGGCGCGGTTGACCGCCGTCTCCAGCGCTTCTCGGTCGGCCACGTCCACACTCTCCACCACCGTCTGCACACCGTACTGCGCCGCGATTTCTGCGGCGACGCTCTCCAGCGCCGTCCGGTCTCTCGCGAACAGGGCAACCTTCACGCCCTCGCGGGCCAGGGCGTGTGCAATGGCGCGGCCGATGCCCTTTCCGGCGCCGGTCACGATGGCCGTCTTTCCGGTCAGGTTCACGCGCTCATCCTCCGTACCTGGGGGTTCAATGTGTCGTTCACGCGCAAAACCATACGTGGTCCAGTTCGGCCTACTGTTCCCTGGCGAACAATTTCACTTGCTTCCGTCCTGAGGCAGTCGGCAGCCGGACCTGATTCAGCGACAAGGAGGCGGGGCCGTGCGAATCAGTCTGACCTCGATCACAAGCTCAGACTGGCTGAAGGGTCTGGAGTGAAAGGATCTGATCACAGTCGTCGTGGAAGCCGCGGGCAAGACCCGAAGCAGGACACCGACCAGAATGCAGCGCACATCTATCCACGTGTTTTTGTATGATCATGTGAAAAATTAGTTTTATGATCGTGTGTTGGCGGCGATACAGAGCCCCGCCTCGCAACCAAGACAGCCAAAGCCATGCCACATTTGTGTGATCATGTCATTTCGATGCTTTCGCACTTATGCCGACGTGTGAATTGAAGACCAATTGCGTAGTTGGGTTGTGAGTTGAGTTGGGGAGGCGCTGCCTCCCCAACTCACTGTTCTGGTGATTTAAG
>NZ_BMOM01000047.1 GCF_014647075.1 Deinococcus aerophilus
ACCGGGAACGCTGCATGAGGCGAACAACCTGAAGCATGCCCCCACTCTGCCCAATTCACCTCAACTGCGCAATGGGTCTTGAGCCTGGGCGGGGCTTCGGCGCAGCGTGCCGCTTCCGGCCTCAGCCGTTGGGTTCCAGCGTGTCACGCAGCCACATCTGGAACTCGGGCAGGGCGCGGTCGTACTGCAGGGCGATGATTTCGGGCACCTCATAGGGGTGCAGGGATTTGATGCGTGTCTCGAGCTCGGGATATTTCTCGCCGCTGGTCTTGATCAGCAGCAGGCTCTCGGGATCTTCGGCGACCTCGCCCTGCCAGCGGTACACGCTTTGCAGGCCGGGCACGATGTTCACGCAGCCGGCCAGATGCTCGGTAACCAGGATGCGGGCCAGCTCATGCGCCCGTTCGGGGGGAAGGGTGACCAGAACGACGAGTGACATATGCCCTGCAGGATACGCTGCATAAAGGCGGGCCGCCACGGTGTGGTGGGGGCTGAACAGCTCCGCGGGCACGGGAACAGCACAGACAGTAAAAAATCCCACAACCTGTTGTGGACCACCCGGCCGCCGGTCGGGTGTTAGGCTGGGTCATGCGGACAATTGTCCTGATCGCCGGTCTGATCCTGCTGCTGATCTTCGCCATCCTGAACTTCAACTCCCTGACGGCGTTGCAGCCGATGAATCTGGGCTTCATCCAGTATGTAACGGCGCCCATCGGCCTGATCATGCTGATCGTGGCGGTCTTTGCGGCGCTGCTGTTCTACTTCTGGGCGGGCATCAGCAGCCTGCGGGCCCAGGCGGACACCGCCAAGCTGCTGCGCGACATGGAGGCGCTGCGGGTGAATCTGGACAGCCAGGAAGGCACCCGCTTTGCCCAGCTGCAAAGCCACCTCGATACGCGGCTCAATGCGCTGGGCAGCGGCGAGACGGCGGCCGACCTGCGCGCCATCCACGCCCGCATCGATGAGGTGCAGCGCGACCTGAACCTGCAGCTGGCCCAGCTCGACGATTACCTCAAGGCAAAACTGGGCGACACCCTGCCCGGCGAGACCGGGTCCGGCAAGGTCCAGCTGGACAAGAAGGTCTAGGAGCGCGTGGCCCGAACGCGGGGCGCAGGGGTTCAGGCGCTGGGGACTCCCACTTCTGGACCCGGTGCAGTGCTGCCGGGTTCTCACCGCTAGAATGCGGCCTTAGAGCTTTACCTCCGGAGGACTGACCGCATGGCGCTTGACCGATTTTTCAGAAGACGACGTCCGCAGCAACAGGCGGGCGCGGACATGCCCGAGTTGTGGACCCAATGTCCCCAGTGCAAAGAGGGGATTTACAACCGTGACCTGCTCGCCAACGCCCACGTATGCCCCAAGTGCGGGCACCACCTGCGCCTGAACGCCGCCCAGCGGGTGGACGTGCTGCTCGATGAGGGCAGCTTCACGGCGCTGTCGGGCCGGGTGCATCCGGTGGACGCGCTGGAGTTCCGCGACACCGAGGCGTACACCGAGCGGCTGGCCCGGGCCCAGGCCAAGACTGGCCGTCCCGACGCGATCCTGACCGGCACCGGCACGGTCCTGAACCTGCCCGTGACGCTGGCCGTGATGGATTTTGCCTTCAGCGGCGGCAGCATGGGCAGTGTGGTGGGCGAGGAGATCGCCCGCGCCGCCGAACACGCTGCCCGGCACGGCACGCCGCTGATCATCGTGACCGCCAGCGGCGGGGCCCGCATGCAGGAAAGCGCGCTGTCGCTGATGCAGATGGCCAAGACCACCGTGGCCCTGGAGACGCTGAGCGAACAGGGCCTGCCGTACGTGAGCATCCTGACCGACCCGACCACCGGGGGCGTGACCGCCAGCTTCGCGACCATCGCGGACGTCATCGTGGCCGAGCCGGGCGCGCTGATCGGGTTTGCCGGGCCGCGCGTGATTCAGCAGACCATCCGCCAGCACCTGCCTGAAGGCTTTCAGCGCGCCGAATTTCTGCTGGAACACGGCATGGTGGACGCGGTGGTGGACCGGCGTGAGCACCGGCCCTACCTGGCCAACCTGCTGGGCCTGCTGACCCGCCGCGTGCCGGATGGACGAGACCTCGGCGTGGAGGCCGGTGCATGACCAGCAGCCCGAACGTCATTCACTCTGAAGCCCTCAAAGAACTCGAAGCGCGCGTGCGCGATCTGGAGGCAACCGCCCAGCGCACCGGGCAGAACCTTGACGCCTCCATCACCCCGCTGCGCGATGAGGTAAGGCGCCTGCGGGAAGCCAGCGGCCCGCCCAGCCGCTGGGAGCGCGTGCAGCTGGCCCGCGCTCCCGGCCGGCCCACCGCACTGGACTACGTGGACCGGCTGTGTACCGGCTTTACCGAGCTGCACGGGGACCGCCGCTACGGCGACGACCCGGCGCTGATCGGCGGCCCGGCCCGCTGGATGGGCGTGCCGGTGATGCTGCTGCTGCAGCAGAAGGGGCGCGACACCAAGACCAAGATCAAACGCCGCTTTGGCAGCGCCAACCCCGAGGGTTACCGCAAGGCCGTGCGTCTGATGGACCTCGCCGAGAAGTTCGGGCTGCCGGTGGTGGCCCTGGTGGATACCCAGGGCGCGTATCCGGGCCTGGAGGCCGAGGAACGCGGGCAGGGCTGGGCCATCGCCGAGAGCATCCGGCGCATGCTGAACCTGCGCGTGCCGGTGGTGTGCACCGTGATCGGCGAGGGCGGCAGCGGCGGCGCGCTGGCGGTCGGCGTGGGCAACCGCGTGCTGATTCAGGAGAACGCGTGGTACAGCGTGATCTCTCCCGAGGGAGCCGCGAGCATCATCTGGAAGGACGCGAGCAAGGCCCCGCTGGCCGCCGAGGCCCTGAAGCTCACGGCCCCTGACCTGCTGGAACTGGGTCTGGTGGAAGAAGTCATCTCGGAGCCCACCGGCGGCGCGCACCTGAACATGGACGAGGCCGCCGCCGCCGTGGGCGAGGCGATCCGCCGCCACCTGACCGAGCTGATGACCCAGTCTCCGCAGGAGCTCAAGGCGGGCCGGGCGGCGCGGTTCCGCCGGCTGGGAGCGTTCCGGGAGGAGTAGGAGCAGGTCCATTGAACGTCGCCTGGGTTGGGCCGGTTTGTTTCCGGCCCGACTTTTTTAGAACCCTGACTTCTCCCAGGGACGCTTCCGCACCTCCGCCACCGTCGCCGCGAGGTCGTAGGCCACGGCCAGTCCCAGGGTGTCGGCCTGCGGACCGCCCAGCAGCAGATGGACACCGTCCTGAAGCCGCTGGTGCTGTGGCAGACCGCCGGGCCGTCCGCCGGGCAGGGCCAGCCACACGCCGGGCACGTCGCTGACGCTGCGGCCCAGTTCCAGCGCCCCGGTTCCCAGCGGGGGCAGCGCGTCCATCAGCCCGACCAGATCCTCCAGGGTCTCGCGGCGCAGGCCGGTAGGTACTCCGGTCAGGCGGCCCCCGGTGGGCGCGTAACCGTGCGGATCGCGGTGGTGGATGGAAGGAATCAGCGTGAAGCCGCCGTGCTGTGGGCGCAGGGTCAGGCCACCCGCGTGCAGGATGGGCGTGGTGTCGTCGCTGGGCACGTTCAGGCGCGGCACCTGCCGGTAGGCGCGGGCGTGGGCGGTGTGCAGCCCCAGTTCGTGCTCGGCGGCGGATGGTCCATCGGCGCCCAGGGCGAGGATGGTCACGCCCGCGTGCAGGGTGTGGGTCTCGTGCGTCACGATCTGGTGGGTGTTCGTCACGGTCAGTCGTTCGACCACCACGCCGCCGGGCACCGGGCGCGCACGCGCGTTGAGCATCAGGTCGGCGCCCGCCGCCACCGCCGCGCGCGCGGCGGCCAGGGCGACCGCGCCGGGGCGGTAGGTGGCCGCGTCCTGCTCCACCTCTGCAAAGGGCAGCGCCGGGGCGTTCACCATGGCCCGCGCGTCCGGCCACGGAGCCAGGGCGTCGGCGGTGGGGCTGCGGTCCGGCCCGGCCTCCGCAAACAGCCGGATCAGCGGACGCGGCGCGAAGCTCACGTCCCCGAAAGCGGTTTCCAGTTGTCTGCGGGTCCAGCGGGCCTGTTCCAGCCGCTCACCCTCCAGCCGCTCGCCGCTCGGCTCCCGCGCCGACCACACGCCGGGAGCGAGCAGGGTCGCGCCGTCCTCGTTGGGCAGGCCGCCCTCCTCGAGCAGCAGCACGCGCAGGTGGGGGGCCAGCTGCCGCACGTACAGGGCGCAGGCCGAGCCCATGCGGCCCGCGCCGACCACGACGACATCGTGGTTCTGGGGGGTAAACCGCTGGCCGACATGGGCCCAGACCTGACCGGCCGGAGAAGGGGAGGCGTTCATTCCCGCATCATGCCGCCTGGGGGCCGGATGGGGGCTTCTCACGCGGCTGTCAGAAGCCGGTGCCGGCCGGATGCTTATACTCGGCTTCAATCATGTGTGATCTGCCGCCTTCCCGGCTTCTCCCGTGTCCATCTGTGGTGGGCGTGTTCACCGTGCGCCGGCTGGCCCGGCTTGGCATGGCCGCCGTGCTGTGCGGGGCCTCTGCCAGCGCGCTGAATGTGCGGGTGCTGGTGGCGAGCGCTCCGCAGCTCACCGTGCGGGTGCCCGTCTCGCCCGCCGCGCCCGATCCACTCGGTCAGCGCGGGCTGGCTGCCCCCACCCCCGCGCCGTCGGCGGCGTGGACCGTGGGCGTGACCGGCTCGGGCGCGGCGGCCCGGCTGACCCTCAACGGTCAGGACTCGGGCGGCCAGACGCTGTATCTGCCGCCGGGCCCGGGCAGCGTCGTGGAGATCGCCGGTAAGACCTACCGCGGCGGTGTGGGCCTGCGAATCGAGAAGGATCAGGTGCAGGGCATCAACGTGGTGGACGTGGAGGACTACCTGCGCGGCGTGGTGCCGGCCGAGATGCCGTCCTCATGGCCCGCCGCCGCCCTGGCCGCCCAGGCCGTCATCGCGCGCACCTACGTCGCCGCGCGCGTCAATCCGGCGGCGCCCTACGACACCTGCGCCACCGAGAGTTGCCAGGTCTACCGCGGGCTGGACGCCGAGAAGGCCGCCTCGGACGCGGCGATCGCCGCCACCCGCGCGCAGGTCGTCGCCCACAGCGGTCGGCCGGCCAGCACCTATTTCAGCAGCGATTCCGGCGGATTCACGGCCTCAAGTGCCGAGGTCTGGGGCCGCGACCTGCCGTACCTGCGCGCGCAGGCCGATCCCTACTCGGCGGGCAGTCCGCGCTCCGAGTGGCGCATCGAGGTGCCGGGCAGCACGGTGCAGGCGGTCGCGGCCCGCTACGGCGTGCGGGTGGGGGCCTTGAGGTCGGCGGCGGTTACCCGGCTCAGTCCCTCGGGACGGCCGCTGGAAATCACCATCAGCGGGTCGGGCGGCGTGGCCCGGCTGTCCGGCGCAGAGGCGGGCGGCTTCGTGCGTTCGCTGGGTGCTCCCGGCACCCGCGTGTCCCTGAGTGGCCTGGACCCACTGGTGATTCAGGGGGGCGGCGCAGGCCACGGCGTGGGCCTGTCGCAGTACGGTGCGCTGGGTCTGGCGCGGGCCGGCTACGATCACCTGCACGTGCTGGGGTTCTACTATCCCGGCACCAGCCTGAGCGTGCTTGCCGGCGCGCCCGCACGCCCGCAACCGGCGCCGGTCCTGGCCGGTGTGTGGAACTCCATTCCGGCTCTTCCGGCCCGCGCCGAGGCCCGCCGCCTGGGCGCAGCTGCCGCCGCGCCACAATTGACGGGCGCCTTCGGGCTTCCCCCGGTGCTGGCCGGTGCCCCGCGCGGCGATCACGCCAGCCCTGCGGCGCCCGTGACCGCGTGGTTCGGCGGGATGAACCCATGACCGGGACCGGGGCGGGCCGGGCCGCTCGGCGCAGGGAGGCCCGTGAGGTACAGGCGCGGACTCCGCGGCGGGGCGGACTGGTGCGCCGCACCCTGCTCGCGCTGGCGCTGCTGGGCCTGGGCGCGGCGGGACTGGCGCAGGCCCGCACGGTCAAGATCATCTCGGCCGACACCCTGGAGCTGCGTCAGGTGGACGGCCAGGAACTGGTGGTGATCAGCGGAACCAACGTGGAACTGCGGGTCGACGAGGATGTGGTGCGGGCCAGCCGGGTCGAGTTCAACCGCACCCGCCGCACCCTGACGCTGGTGGGGGCGGCGAGCTACCGCAGCGCCGCCGACGGTCAGGACCTGCGCGGCGAGAATCTGGTGGTCGAACTCGGCGACGAGCAGGTGACCGGCCAGGACGTGCTGATCAGCGACGCCAACCTGGAGATCCGCGGGCAGCAGGTTGAGCGCATTCCAGGGCAGTTGCAGGCCACGGGCGGGTACTTCACCACCTGTGCGCGCTGCGGCCGCACGCCCAACGACTACGCTTTCCGCGCCGAGCGCCTGATCGTGTACCCCGGCGACCGGCTGGTGGCCTACCGCGCGCAGCTGCTGCTCGCCGACGTGCCGGTGTTGTTCCTGCCGGTGGTTGTGATTCCCCTGAACGATCCCGAGCGCCAGCCCCGGCTGCTGCTCGGGCAGAACGACGCCGACGGCTTCACGGTGGAGGCCGACCTGCCGTTTTCCATCGGCTCCAGCACGCTGGGCACCACGCTGGTGCGCTACTACCAGAACCGCGACCCCTCGGTGGGGCTGGGCGTGGCGCTGCGTTCGTACGCGCCGCTGCCCTATGTGGACCGGGTCAACCTGTACACCCTGGCCAACCCCCGGCCGCTGGACGCCGCCGACCCCACGCGCTCGGGCTACGATCTGGACTTCGTGTTCGGCGTGACCGGGCGCATTCCGCTGTCGCGGGCGGTGCGGGATCTGGATTACCGCCTGAACGTGTCCCGGCGGGATCTGGGCCGCAGCGACCTCGATCCCGAGCGCGGCGTGACCCGGGTGGATTTCGGAGCCAAGGTGGACTACCCGCTGTTCACGGCGGAGTTCAATTACGTCAACCGCTTCGGTCCCGAGCCCACCGCCGCCGAGCGCACGCCGTACCAGAAGACCGAGGTGGTGCTGGACCCCAAGCCGTACACCAACGGCAACTTCAGCGCCGACATCCGCCTCGCGGCGGGACTGTACTCGGCCCAGAGCAATCCGCTGTCGCGCAGCGCCACCGCCCAGGGGGTCAACATCACGACCACCCGCCTGGAAGAGTCGCACCGCCTGGGCTACACCGCGCAGCCGTGGCGGAACGCCGACCTCACCCTGAGCAACACCTTCACGGGCCGCTACTACGGCACCGGGGCCAGGACCGTGGACCTGAACCTCAGCGCGCAGCTCAGCCAGCGCTTCAACACCACCAACACCGTGACCTTCGGGGTCGGTTACAACCGCACCGAGGGCACGAGCCCGTTTGCCTTCGACGCCCTGTCGGGCCGCCGCCTGAGTGCGCCGCTGAGCGTGACCGTGAGCACCGTGCCGGTCAGGGACGTGCGTTTTGGCGTGACCTACGGCCGCGACCTGTTCCTGGCCCCGGACCAGCAGAGCCCCACGGTGTTCTCACTGAGCGTGAACCGGGCGCCGCTGAACCTGAGTTCGCAGCTGAGTTACCAGCTGCTCACCGGGGAGCTGGAAAGTTTCTCGTACAACGCCACGGTGGGGGACCCCAACTCCGGCACGCTGACCCTGGTGCCCGCGCAGCCCGCCCGCCCGGCCACCGCCTTCAGTCCCGCCACGCCCGCCCGGCCCGCGTATTACCGCCGCAGCAGCGCGTGGCCCGCGCCCAACCTCACCCTCAGCGCCTCGGGCAGCTACGCGCGCACCACCGGCTTCGCTCCGTTTACCCTGCGCGCCACCGTGACCGGCGCGACGAGAAGCGATTCGCTGAGCGCCTATGTCATCCACGACATCCAGACCCCGGTAATCAACGAGGTCGGCGCGACCTTCAACGCCTCGGTGGGCCGCGACGCGGTGCTGAATCCGGTCACGGTCAATGCCAGCGAGCGGCTGTCGCTGCCCACCGCCCGCCTGAGCGGCACCTTCAGCGTGACGTGGCGCGGTCAGTACCAGTTTTCCAGCGCCCATGACTTGCTGCTCAACCGTCCGGTGGATGCCAATCCCACTTCCGGAACGCGGCAGGAAAGCGGCACGGTGACCTTCAGCGTGGGCACCGTGCGCGGCAGCGCGAACAACTGGCAGCTCACCTACGGCGGTCCCTACGATCTGGTGCGCGGCGGCTTCACGCGGCCCACGCTGTCGGGCAGCCTGAGTGCCACCCGGCCCGGGCAGCGGCTGGCCCTGTCGGCCACGGTGAACACGCCGGGTCTGGATCAGCCCCGCGCCGAGCTGACGCGCGCCGATCTGGACGCCAACTGGCAGTTCGGCAGCCGCGCGGCCCTGTCGGGGCGGGTGCTGTACAGCCGCAGCCGCAGCGGCGTGTACCCGGATGACCGGGCCACCGATACCCTGATCCTCGATCCCATCCGGGTCAGTCTGGGCATAGGACGTTCCGGGCAGGCCCCGGGGGCGTATGTCACCGGCAGCCTGCGCCAGACCTTTACCTGGGTGGACGGCGAGCGCCAGAACCCCACGCCGATCTCGCCGGTGATCGGCCTGACCATCGACCGGTGTTGCTGGGCGCTGCAGGCAGAGGCCGATCTGGTGCAGCGGCGCTACCGCCTGTCGGTGGGCCTGCCGGGGCAGAACGCCTACCCGCTGTTCGACCTCACCCCGGACGGCACGAAGGTGCCGCTGCTGCCCAACACGCCCTGATTCCCCTCTCTGGACCCATTTGCCGAGGTACTCCGCTGTGAAACGCACCCTGCTTGCCCTGGCCCTGCCCCTGCTGCTCGCCGCCTGCACCGGCACCGACGAATCGGTCACGACCCTGCAGGTGGCTGTGCTCACCGACGGCGGCGCGACGCTGCGGACCGTGACGCCCGGCGCGGACACCGACCCCGCACCGGTCCGGGAGGAGCGGACGGTGCCGGTGACCGGGGGCGTGAGCCTGGAAACCCTGCCCAGCGGCAGCCGGCTGGCCCTGACCCTGCGCACGGGCCTCGAGAGCCGGAGTGCCGAGCTGCAGACCCCGCAGCCGTTTGCGCCTCTGCCCTTCGCAGAAACCTGCCTGACACAGACGGTGGCCAGCGCGCAGCGCGACCGACTGCTGACCCTCAGCGAGTGCGGCGGTGGCCCGCAACAGCTGGCCCTGTACCGCAATGACGGCACGCTGGTCTGGACGGCCCGGCTGCCCACCGCCCTGCCTCCCACTCCCGGTCAGGACACGCCGCCGCTGCGGCTGGCGGTGCGCGGAAACGTGGGCGTGGTCGCGCGGCCCCGGGTCGGTGGCGGCAGCGAGGTGATGCGGGCCGCGCCCCAGAACCTCGGCGACCCGGTGGCGGTGGTCAGCACGCCGCTGCCCACTGCGGCCATCCGCGACCTCGCTCCCTACGGGGCCGAGGTGCTGGCCGCCACCGACAGCGGCGTGCAGCGGCTGCGCGACACCGGCGAACCCGACGGCACCGCCCTGCCGGCCTTCGGTACCTCTCGCTTTGACCGGCTGTGGAGCGGCGGCGTGGGCAACCGGACCCTGCTCGCGGCGTGGCGCAGCAACATCCCGACCGGCCTGGGCGCGCAGCCGCTGCTGCTGTGGGACGGCTCGGCCAGCCGGACGGCAAGCACGGTGGCCTTGCTCAGTGACCTGCGTGACGTGACCCTGGCACTGGACGGCAACCTGTACGCCCTGACGGCCACCACCCTGATCCGTTACGACACCGTGTTCGGGCTGCAGCAGAACAACTGGAGGCCCCGCACCCTGCTGGGCACCCTGAACGACGCCCGCGCCGTGACTTGGCTGGTGCCCTGACCCGCCGCGTGGGGCACGGCCGGCAGGAAGAAACGCGGCAGGCAGGAGAGTGGTTGCTCTAAGCTCTGCGCATGCCTGCCACCCCACCAGGGCTTCCCGAATTCCGGGTGCGCGCCGTGACCGATCCCGCCGACCCGGCACTGGCGGCCTTTGGCATCCTGCAAAACCGGGTGTACTTCGAGCCGCACAACCTGATTCCCGCGACGTACATCGGGGCGCTTTTGCGGGAGTCCCCGGGCGAGGCCACGGAGCGCCACAACACCCTGCTTGTCGCCGAGGACCGGGCGGGGGGGCTGCTGGGGGGCACCTTCTTTCACTTTTTGTCTGCGGTCCGGACCGGGTTTTCCAGCTTTCTGGGAGTGGACGGCGCGGCGCGCGGCCAGGGCGTGGCCCGCACGTTGCATAACGCCCGTTGGACGGCCCTGATGGAGCAGTCCGGCGGAACGTGCCGGGGGCTGTTCATAGATGTGGTCAGCCCGGGCCGGCTCTCGGCCGGACAGCGGGCGGCCGAGGCCCGGGTGGGCAGCGACCCGCTGGCGCGGCGCCGGGCCTTCGGGGCGCTGGGGTTTGCCACCGTGGACGTGCGCTACGAGCAGCCGGTGGGCGGCCCGGACGGCGGCCCCGTGACCGACCTGGATCTGCTGTACTTCGCGCCCGGCGCCCCGGCCCGGGTGCCCGCACAGCTGGTCGCCGACACCATGTGCGCCTACTGGACTCCCTGGCTGGGCGCGGCGCGGGCCGAGCGGGAGGCCGGGCGGCTGCGTGAGCGGGCGGGCGGGCCAGAGGTGGCCTTGTTGCCTGCCGGGCAGTCGCCGGAGGGGTAAGCGGGCGGTCCTCGGAGGTGCTGGACCGGTGGGCTGGTATAGGGAAGGGGAGACAGCATGATCAGGGAGGGACATGGTCGCCCCTCACCGCCGGATTCGCCTCGGTTGCCCCGGGCCCTCCTCGGGTGGCCCACCCCGGAGCAGCGAGAGCAGCAGCAGGGGCAGGGCGCCCCGCACCCCCAGCGGCGGGGCCGTGCCCCGGACAAGCAGCGCCACCACCGCGCCGGAACCGCCATGCAGCCCCAGCCCCGCGCGGGTGCCGCGGGCCAGGCCGTCGTGCCAGCGGACCGCGCCGCCCGGCCCGGCCGAGATCAGCCAGCCGGGGGCCACGCCGCTGAGGTGGGCCGGCAGCCCCGCCGGGTGCAGCACGGGGGGTGGGCGGCCCTGCAGGGTCGCCTCTCCAAAGGTGAGCAGGTCCGCCGCCGCGCCGAACAGCCCGCCCGCTCCGGCCAGCGGCCCGAAGCCGGTGACCGTGGTCCCGCCCAGCACGCCCGAGGGCCGCACCACCCCGTGCGCCGGACGCAATGTCACGCCCAGGCCCAGCGGTCCGGTCACCCAGTCCTCCAGCGCCCGCCCGAAGCCGGCCGCGCTGACCTCCTGGTCCGCGGCGCCGGCCAGCGCCAGGGCGAGCAGACCGGCGCCCAGGTTGGAATACGCGAACCGTGGAGCTGGCCCGGGCCGCGTCCAGCGCCGGGCGCTGGCGATCACGTCCGCTGCGCTCATGCCGCCGTAAGGGTCGTGAAAGCGCGTGAACACCGTGATGGCGGCCCGCGCCGGATGCATCGGCAGCCCGGCGGTGTGGGTCGCGAGTGCCAGTGGCGTGAGCTGCGGGGGCAGGCGGCGAAACGCTCCGCCCAGGGCAGCCAGCGGACGATCCCAGTCCAGCCGGCCGGCACCCACCAGTTCACCGGCCAGCGCCGCCGTGAAGGGTTTGCTCACGCTCGCCAGCTCGAACACCCCCTCTGTGGCGACTCCACCCAGGGGCACCATCAGCCGCCGCCCCCCGCGCGAGACGGCCAGGACTCCGCCGCGCCGGAACACGGCGCGGGTCAGGGCCAGAAGCGGGCGGGCGTCCGTCTCCAGCACCTCGGATGCCTGGGCCAGGGCCACCTTCACGGGGTCGCGGCGGAACATGGGGGCAGGGTAGCCCACACCCGGGTTGCCCATCTGGGCAGCGGGTTCAAGGCCTGGGCCGAGACGGAGCGGGCCGTGCGATACACCCAGGCCCGGCACGGCTCAGGCGTCCGCCGTTCCGGGCAGCGGGACGCGGCCCCCGGGGGCCACAGTCGCCCGTTCCCGGGGGTGCGCCGGCCGCTGCTACCCTCTGGTCATGTCTTCTTCGACCAGAGCCCCGCGGGCCGAACGTCAGCCGATCACCCATTCGATCCACGGCGAGGACCGCCCGGACGACTACCACTGGTTCAAGACGCGGGGCAAGGCCGACGCCGGGGTGCTGGCCTATCTGGAAGCCGAGAACGCCCACCTGGACATGGTGCTTTCTCCGCTGCGTGCCACCCAGCAGGTGATCTATGACGAACTGCTCTCGCACCTGCAGGAAGATGACGAGCAGCCGCCGGTGCGTGAGGGAGAGTGGCTGTATTTCACCCGCGTACAACAGGGCCGCGCACATCCCATCTACCTGCGCCGTCCGGTGGCCGGGGGAGACGAGCAGACGCTGCTGGACGTGAACGCCCTAAAGGAGCGCGAGGAGCTGGACAACGTGTGGGTTCCCCTGACCCGCCCCAGCCCGGACGGACGGTACTGGGCATACCTGCTCGACCCCAGCGGGCAGGAGGTCTGTGAGCTGCGCGTGCTTGATACCCAGACCGGCGCTCTGGCCGAGGTACCGCTGCAGGGTGTAAGCGGCTGGACGCTGGCATGGCACGCCGATGGGAGGCACTTTCTGTACGTCACCGAGGACGCCACCCAGCGCCCGGACCGTGTCTGGCGGCATGCCCTGGGCCAACCTCAGGACGCCGACGAGGTGCTGTTTCAGGACGATGATCCCACCTTCCGGGTGGGGGCGTCGCTCAGCGAGAACGGCCAGAGCCTGCTGATCGGGAGCCACGCCAACCGGGCCCAGGAGTGGTGGGCCCTGGACGCCCACGATCCGCAGGCCCGCCCCCGGCTGGTGCTGCCGCGCGAGCGGGGCACCGAGGTCACGCTCGCCGACGGCGGCGACCACTGGCTGGCCCTGACCAACGCGGGGGGAGCCGAGGAATTCAAGCTGGTGCGCTCGCCCAAAACAGACGTGCTGAACCTGCACAGCGCGCCAGAGGTGGTGCCGTACAGCTCCGCGCGTCACCTGACCGGCCTGCAGCTGTTCCGGGACCACCTGCTGCTGTCCGGGCGTGAGGACGGCTACAAACGGCTGTGGGTGCTCGCCCGCCGGGACGGTGGATACGGCGAGGCCCGGCGCGTGGCGTTCGCCGAGGACACTTCGACCGTCTACATCGGCGACAACCGGGTGTATGACACGCCGACCGCGCGCGTGCTGTACGCCAGCCTGACCCGGCCCACCGAACATCTGGACCTGGACCTGAACACCCTGGAGACGACCCTGGTGAAGGCGATCCCGGTGCCCGGTTACGATCCGGCCCTGTACGTCTCGGAGGCGGGATGGGCGACTGCCCCTGACGGCGAGCGCGTGCCGGTCAGCATGGTGCGCCGCCGCGACACGGCCCTGCCCGCACCGACGGTGCTGTACGGCTACGGCAGTTACGGCCATCCCATCGAACCGGTCTTTTCCATGACCCGCCTGCCGCTGCTTGACCGCGGCTGGGTCTGGGCCACCGCGCACATCCGGGGCGGTTCGGAACTGGGGCGACGCTGGTACGACGCGGGCCGGCTGGAACGCAAGATGAACACCTTCACCGACTTCATCGCGGTGGGTGAACATCTCCGGGCAGCGGGGGTGGCGGCGGAGCTGGTGGCCATGGGCCGCAGCGCAGGCGGCCTGCTGATGGGCGCGGTGGTGAACCTGCGCCCGGACCTGTGGAAGGCGGCCTTTGTCGGGGTGCCCTTTGTGGACGTGCTGAGCACCATGCTCGACGACAGCATTCCCCTCACCACCGGCGAGTACGACGAGTGGGGCAACCCCAACGACCCGCAGGCCTACGCGACCATGCGGGCCTACAGTCCCTACGACAACCTGAAAGCGGGCACCTATCCGCACCTGTTCGTGTCCACCGGCCTCCACGACCCGCGCGTGGCGTACTGGGAGCCGGCCAAGTACGTGGCCCGGCTGCGCACCCTGGCGGGGCCCGGCAGCGGCACGCTGGTCCTCAAGACCCATCTGGGGGCAGGCCACGGGGGCAGCAGCGGCCGCTACGACGCATTGAATGAGGTGGCCGAGGAATACGCCTTCGCGCTGGCCGCCGTGGAGGGCAAGCTGGAGAACGCCGACCGCTGACCTCCGGACGGAAGGAGGGGGGAGGCCGGGCACCCCGGCCCCCCTTAGCGGCGCGAAGCCTCAGCGCGGAAAAGCGACAGAAAACAAAAAACCCGCCCTCTGCGGACGGTGATAAGAAAAGAATAGCGTGGAATGCAGGCGCTGTCAAATCCATGCGGGTGGCGGTAGTGGACTTCCGAGCATGACGGGTGTTCAATGAAGCATGAACGGTTTGAAGTGTCCGCAGTGCGGAGGCGTCTATATCG
>NZ_BMOM01000048.1 GCF_014647075.1 Deinococcus aerophilus
CTCCACTGCTCATCGGTCAACTCGTAACGCCGAACCACACGTCATTTTTACACTGCCTCCAGGGTTTGCGGACACACCCTAGCGGCGGCGTTTGAAGGGATTCCAGCCCGCGCCGCGCTTCGGGTCGTCTGCGGTCTCGGCGGGGGCCGCCTTGGAGCAGTGAAACGGCAGACGGGGCTGGGCGGGACCGTGCCGTCCCACCACTGGTTTGGCCGTTTCCTCGGGCGGGGGGCCGTCCTCCTCGTACACCTCGTCCTGCGGCGTCTCGCCCAGGGCCCTGAGCAGGGCGCGGCGCACATCGTCGGCGCTGGGCCGCTCGCCGGGGCGCTTGGCCAGGGCCTGGGAGGCCAGGCGCGAGATGGAGCGCGACACCGCCGGGTTGAGGTGGTTCAGCGGCGCCGGAAAGCGCGTGAGGTGCGAGATCATCAGCTCCTCGTACGTGTTTCCCTGGTACGGACGCTCGCCGGAGAGCAGTTCATACATCAGGATGCCCAGGCTGTACACGTCGCTCGCGGCGCTGCTGCCCTCGCCGTGGTAGATCTCCGGGGCCATGTAGTACGGACTGCCGCTGACCTGACCGCCCTGCGCCACGAAATAGGCGTTGCCCAGGTCGCCCAGTGCGGCGCGCCCGTGCGGGTCCACATACACGTTGTGGGCCTTGAGGTCCTGATGCACCGCGCCGAGGTGGTGCAGGTACGCCAGCGCCGAGGCCAGATCGGCCAGGATGCGCAGGGCCGCCGGCTGCTCCAGGAGCTGGCCCTGCTGTGCCAGCTGTTCGTTCAGTGCACCGTCCGGGTAATAGCTCAGGGCCAGAAACGCCTGCGGCCCGAAGGCGGTGCCCGCGTCCGCCCGAATAAGGTGCGGATGCCGGAACTGCAGGGTCAGCCGCACCTCGTTGCCGAAGCGTTCGGCCGCCTCCTTGACGCGCAGCGTGCTCTGCAGCGGCACCTTCAGGGCCACCTCGCGGCCCTGCCGGTCCACCGCCAGATACACCTGCGAGGTGTTTCCACGTCCCAGGAACTGACGCAGGGTGTAACCGGGAATGGTGGGAAAGTCGCTCATAGCATCATGGAATCAGGCGGGGCCGGTCACGGCATTCTAGGGCAGACCGGGGACAGGCGGGGCCGCAGCGTGCGGTCAGCCGCCCGGACTACTCGTCGTCCCCACCCTCCTCGGCCACCCGCTTGCCGGCCATCCATTCCAGTCCGGCCCACATCAGGTCGTCGAGGTCACCGTCGAGGACGTCGTCGGGGTTGTGCTTCATGACGCCGCTGCGGTGGTCCTTGATGTACTGCTTGTCCAGCACATAGCTGCGAATCTGGCTGCCCCACTCGATCTTTTTCTGCTCGCCGCGCGCCTTGGCTTCCTCGGCCTCGCGTTTCTTGATCTCGATGTCGTACAGGCGCTGCTTGAGAATCTGCAGGGCGATCTCGTGGTTCTTGATCTGGCTGCGCGTGACCTGCGAGGCCACCGCGATGCCGGTGGGAAGGTGGGTCAGGCGCACGGCGGAGTCGGTGGTGTTCACGCCCTGGCCGCCCGCACCCTGCGACCGGAACACGTCGCGGCGCAGGTCGCTGTCGGGAATGTGGATGTTGATCTCTTCCTCGGGCACCTCGGCCACCACGTCCACCGAGGCGAACGAGGTGTGGCGGCGGTTGTTGCTGTCGAAGGGAGAGACGCGCACCAGCCGGTGAACGCCATGTTCGGGGGCGAGCATGCCGTAGGCCTTCTCTCCGCGCACGATGAATTCCGAACTCAGCACGCCCGCCTGATCGCCGTCCTGCTGGTCAATGAGTTCGACCTTGTAGCCCCGGCGTTCGCCCCAGCGCATAAACATGCGCGACAGCATGCCTGCCCAGTCCTGGGACTCGGTGCCGCCCGCGCCGCTCTTGACCCGCACGATGGCCGAGGTGTCGGCGTGCTTCATGGTGAACAGCGTTTCCCGGTACAGGGCGTCCACCCGCGCCTGAATGCTGCTCTGTTCCTCGGCGAGCATCTCGCGTTCCTCGGCGTCGGCCATCTCCAGCATCTCGGAGAGGCCCTGCGCGTCGGAGTTCAGCGCCGAGTAGTCCTCCACGATCCGGCGCAGGGTGCCGGCCTCCTGCGTGACCTTGCGGGCGCGGGACGTGTCGTTCCACAGCTCGGGGTCGCTGAGTTCGCGGTCGAGTTCGTTCAGCCTGCGTGTTTTGCCGGGAATGTCAAAGGTACTCCCGGAGCGACGCCAGTTTTTCCAGTAGTTCCTGCATGTAAGCGTGCCTCCCTTCCGCGTGGCCGGCGCTGCTGCGCTGGCCGCTCCCGTTGGCCGGGGCGCGGGCATCTGCCAAGAGCGGAGTATACCGCCTGGGGCGCGGGCATGGCGGGCTGACCCTGGCCCCCGGACCGCCATGCCCGCGCCCGCGCCGTACAATCCCCGCGTGCCCACCGTCTTTCCCCTGCTCGCCGTGGACATCGGCAACACCAGCACCGTGCTCGGCCTGGCCGACGAGACCAAGAACCTGACCCACACCTGGCGCGTGCGGACCAACCGGGAGTCCTTGCCCGACAACCTCGCGCTGCAGCTGCACGGGCTGTTCACCCTCGCCGGGGCCGCGCCGCCCCGCGCCGCCGTTCTGAGCAGCGTGGCTCCGCCGGTGGGGGAGAACTACGCGCTGGCGCTGCGGCGGCACTACGGCATCGAGGCCTTCAGCGTCTCGGCCACCACCCTGCCCGACGTCACGGTGGAACTCGACACGCCCGACGCGGTGGGTGCCGACCGCCTGTGCAACCTGTTCGGGGCCGAGCGCTACATGGCCCACCACGACTACGCCGTGGTCGTGGATTTCGGAACGAGCACCAACTTCGACGTGATCGGGCGGGGGCGGCGTTTTCTGGGCGGCATTCTGGCGACCGGGGCGCAGGTCAGCGCCGACGCCCTGTTCGCCCGCGCCGCCAAGCTGCCGCGCATCACGCTGGAGGCTCCGGAGCGGGCCATTGGCAAGAACACCGTGCAGGCCCTGCAGTCGGGGCTGGTGTACGGCTACGCCGAGATGGTGGACGGCCTGCTGCGCCGCATCCGCGCCGAGTTGCCGGGCCCCGCCGTGGCCATCGCCACCGGCGGCTTCTCACGCACGGTGGAGGGCATCTGCCGCGAGATAGACCAGTACGACGAGACGCTGACCCTGCGTGGCCTGGTGGAGCTGTGGGCCAGCCGGTGATGCGGGGAGCGTGAGGCGAGGGGTGGACTGCGGGTCTGTTGCCCTCACCGGATAGGCTGTCTCCATGATTCCTGCTCCGGAACGGATTGTCAGCCTGCTGCCCAGCGCCACCGACCTGCTGTTCGACCTGGGCCTGGGCGGGCGCGTGGCCGGAGTCAGCCACTCGTGTGACCATCCTGGGGCGGCAGGCCTGCCGGTGCTCACCCGCAGCATCGTGGACTCCGGCGCGCCGCAGGCGGAGATTGACCGCGCCGTGAGCGAGGCGGTCCGTGCGGGCCTTTCTCTCTACACCGTGGACGGCTCCCTGCTGGACGCCCTTGACCCCGCGCTGGTGGTGACCCAGGGGGTGTGCGAGGTCTGCGCGGTCACGCCCGGCAACATCGAGGAAGCGGTGCGGTACCTGCCAGGCTGCCTGCCCACCGCAAATGTTCTGAGCCTGGAAGGGCGCAGCGTGGCCGGAATTCTGGACGACCTGCGGGCCCTGGCCGGGGCCGCGGGGGTGGCGCAGCGGGGCGAAGCCCTGGCGGCCGATGCCCAGCGGCGCTGGGACGCGATAGAACCGGTGCAGACCGCGCCGCGCGTGCTGACGCTGGAATGGGTGGACCCCCCGTTTTACGGCGGACACTGGGTGCCCGAACAGGTGACGCGGGCCGGCGGCGTGAACGTGCTGGGCGCGGCGGGAACCGACTCGGGCCGCGCGGGCTGGGAGGACATCGCCGCCCTGGATCCCGATGTGATCGTGGTGATGTGCTGCGGCTACGGCCTGGAACAGAATGTGGAGTTTGCCCGTGAGGTGCGGGCACGGACCGGTCTGCGGGCCGTCCGCGACGGGCAAGTGTGGGCCGTGGATGCCAACGCCCTCTTCTCACGTCCGGCGCTGGGTGTTGTCCGGGGGGCAGAGGTTCTGGCAGAAGTGCTGCGCGGACGCGAATGTGTGGGGGAAAGCGCGTGCCTGCGGGCCACCCCCACCCCTGTTCACGGCAACGCCTGAACACACGAAGACGAACGCATAGAGAAAACGCATAGAGAAGGGGAAAGGCGGGCTATAGGCAGCCCGCCTTCCTCCACAACTTAAAACTTGAGCCCTACACTCCAACAGCCAGCAGCACCTTGTGAATGGCCCAGCCCAGCGCGATGCAGGTGGGAATGGTGAAGATCCAGGCGCTGACGATCTTGCCGGCAACCTGCCACTTCACCTTCTTGAAGCCCTTGGTGGTGCCCACGCCCATGATCGCGGTGCTGATGGTGTGGGTGGTGCTCACCGGGATGCCCAGGCGGCTGGCGGTTTCGATGATCAGCGCGGCGCTGGTCTCGGCCACAAAGCCGTCCACCGGCTTGAGATCCACGACCTTGAAACCCATGGTCTTGATGATGCGCCAGCCACCGACCGCCGTGCCCAGGCCCATTGCGGCGGCCGCCGACAGGATGACCCACAGCGGCACGATGTCGATCTGGGTGCCGAAGTACGCGCTCAGGGCGAAGGTGATGATGCCCATGGTCTTCTGGGCGTCGTTGCCGCCGTGCGAGAAGGCCATGAACGCGGCGCTGAAGATCTGGGCCCAGCGGAAGGTGCGGGTGACCGTGCGCGGCTTCATCCAGCGCAGAACCAGCCACGCGAGCAGGAACATCAGCAGGATGGGAATCACGAAGCCCAGTGCGGGACTGGTCACCAGACCGGTCAGGGTTTTCCGGACGCCCTTGGGAATGATGATGCCCCAGCCTCCGGCGGCCACACCTGCGCCCACCAGGCTGAAGATCAGCGCGTGGCTGGAGCTGCTGGGCAGGCCCTTCCACCACGTGAACAGGTTCCAGCCGATGGCGCTGAGCAGGGCGGCGCCGACCAGCTCCAGCGTGGCGAACTCCTGAGGCACGATGTCTGCGCTGACGGTCTTGGCCACGGCCGTCCCGGTCAGGGCGCCCACCACGTTCATGATGGCGGACAGGGCGATGGCCTGGGCAGGCGTCAGCACCCGGGTGGCGACCGAGGTGGCGATCGCGTTGGCGGTGTCGTGAAAACCGTTGATGAAATCGAAGATCAGCGCCAGCGTGACGATGACGATCAGGCCGATGAATGCAGGTTCCATCAGATGCGGCTCAGGCGTTCTTCAGGAGAATGCTCTCGACGGTCTTGGCCACGCGCTGCGCCTGATCGCTGGCGTCCTCGATCAGGTCGACAATCTCGCCGCCGCGCATGGCCCGGATCATGCCGGGCACGTCCGTCACGCCCTCGTACAGCGTGCGCTGCACCTCGTCGCTGATGGTGTCGCCCTCGTCTTCCAGCGCACGGATCTCCTGGGCGATCCGGGCCAGTTCCCGGATCTTGCCCGTGTCCTCGATCATGGGCATGCCCTGGGCCAGCAGCGCGCACTGCTTTTCCACCACCCGGGCGAGCGCGGCCATCTGTGGCAGCGGCTTTTCCACGCCGTACAGGCTGAGTTTGCGTGCGGCGTCTTCCATGTCGTCCACCAGATCGTCCAGTTCGTCGTTCAGGGCGATGATGTCCTCGCGGTCAAACGGCACGATGAAGGACTCGGCGAGGAGGTTGGTCACCTCACGCGACAGGCGGTCACCCTCATGTTCCAGATCGCGCACACGCTGGACCTTGGCCTCCACATCGCTGTAATTCTCCAGCAGGTCCACCAGCACCTGTGCGGTGGTGTGGGCGTTGCGGGCGGCCTCGGCGAAGCGGGCGCTGAACTTTGGGTTGCTGGGCATGAATTTAGACAGAACCATGATAAATCCTCCTGATTGTCCTCCGTTATGTCATGGAAATGTCAGGCGGGCGCAGATGGAACTGGAAGCCGAAGGTTTCTGTACTCCAACCGGGGCCGAAGACTCCAGACGAACAGGGCAAACAGGGCCGAGAGGACCCGGGTGCAGGGCGGAGGAATTCACAGCCCTGTGAAGCCCGTGCGTTACCCTGCGGCATGAAAGCCACCTGGAACGGCACCGTGATCGCGCAGTCGGACGACACCGTGGTTGTGGAGGGCAACCACTATTTTCCGGCCGCCAGTGTGAATGCGGAATATCTGCGTCCCAGCGAGACACGGTCGGTGTGTCCGTGGAAGGGCACGGCGAGCTACCACACGCTGGAGGTGGGCGGCCAGCGCAACCCGGACGCCGCGTGGTTCTATCCCGAGCCCAAGGACGCCGCCGCCCAGATCAGGGACCGCGTGGCCTTCTGGAAGGGCGTGCAGGTGTCCGAGGACTGAGCGCGGGGCCAAGGTCAGCTCGGGGACGGAGCGGCCACCCGCACGCCCGCCGTTTCCAGGGCGCGGCGCAGGTCGCGGGCAAGCTCGGCCGCCTCCGCGCCGTCGCCGTGCAGGCACAGCGTGCGGGCCGGGACCGCCACCGCCGCGCCGCCCACGGCCTGTGTCTGGCCTTCCAGGGCGATCCGCACGCCCTGGGCCACCGCCTCGGGGTGTGCAAGCAGGGCTCCCGTCTGCCCGCGCGGCCACAAGCTGCCGTCGGGCGCGTAGCCCCGGTCCGCGAAGCCCTCACCGACGGCGCTCAACCCCCGGACCTGGGCTTCGCGCAGCATCACCGAGTCGTGGCCTGCCAGGCCGAAATACAGCCGCAGTCCACTGTCCGCCGCCGCCTGCGCGATGGCTCCGGCGAGCACCGGGTCGCGCACGGCCATGTTGTACAGCATGCCGTGGGGCTTGACGTGGGCCAGGGGGACTCCCTCACGGGCGGCCACCGTCTTGAGGGCCTCGATCTGCTCGCGCACGAAGGCCGTGACCTCACCGGGGGCAAAGTGCAGCTCCCGCCGCCCGAAGCCTTCGCGGTCCGGAAAACCGGGATGCGCCCCCGCCGCCACGCCATACCTGGCGGCCAGGCGCAGGCTGTCGCGCATGGTCTCCACGTCCCCGGCGTGGCCCCCACAGGCGATGTTGGCGCTGCTGACATGCGGCATGACGGCCGCCTCGTGCGGACTGCCCTCGCCCAGATCGGCGTTCAGGTCGGTGGATGGCATGGGCGCAGGATAGCGGGGCGGTGGCCATGCGCTCCTTCAGGCGTGGGCGTGGCGCCACCCCAGCGCGGCCTCCACGCTCCGCAGGGCCCGTTCCTGTTCGCGCAGCGCGGCGTGGGCGAGGCTCAGGTCCACGGCCCGGAACTGCAGCGTGTCGCCGGGACGCAGCTGGCCCAGCCGGGGCAGGTCGGCGCGGATGACGGCCAGCGGCGTGGGGTAACCGCCATGCGTGCCGGCGTCCGGCCCCAGCACGATGGGCCGGCCGTCCGGCGGAACCTGCACCATGCCCGGCACGTTCGGCAGACTGACGCGGGCCGGGTCGTGTGGAGCGGCCACGGCCTCGGTCACGCGCAGGCCCATGCGGTCGGCCTGCGAACTGACCGTGAAGACCGGTGTGGTGAGGGCCCGCAGCAGCTCCGGCGTCGCCTCGGGCAGGGCGCTGACCCGCAGAACGTGGTGGGGTCCAGGTGGCGTATGCAGGGCGGGTGAAATGAAGGCGCCCGGAGGCGAGAGGGGAGGGGCCGGCTCCCAGGTCAGCCGGTCCCCGGCCACCAGCGCCCGCCCGCCGTGCCCGCCGAACCCGCCGCGCAGGTCGGTGGACGCGCTGCCAAAGACCGTCTGTGCCCGCAGGCCGCCGCGCACCGCGAGCACGGCGCGCAGGCCACGCGGGGTGCTGCCCAGCGCCAGCGTCTGCCCCGCGCGGACCGCCGCCGCCCGCCACAGTCCAAACGGTGCGCCGTCCAGCGTGGCCACGAAGGGAGCTCCACACACGCTGATCAGTGCGTTCTGATCAAAACGCAGGGTTGGGCCGACGAGCGTGACCTCCAGCGCCGCCGCGCCCGCCGGATTGCCCACGAGCGCGTTTGCCAGCCGCAGGGCCACAGGGTCCGCCGCGCCGCCTGCGGCCACTCCCAGCGCCCGTGCCCGCCGCCCGGCGTCCTGCACGGTGGTCTGCAACCCGGGCCGCAGCACCTCGATCATTCGGGGGCCACCGGCTGCACACGTATCCGGTCGCCTGCACGCCACCACACCGGTTCGGCGCGGCCCAGGTCGAACAGGGCCACGGAGGTGTGGCCCACGATGCGCCAGCCGCCCGGTGTGGCGCGTGGGTAGACCCCGGCCCACGGCCCCCCCAACGCGAAGCTGCCCGCCGGAACCTCCCCACGCGGGGCCGCCAGCCGGGGCATCTGCAGTTCCGGCGGCAGCCCGCTCAGGAAGGCAAATCCCGGCGTGAAGCCCAGAAAGGCGACTTCCAGGGGGGCGGCGCACACCGCCGTGATCAGGGCCGCCTCGCTGAGGCCTGCGTGCGCCGCGCACCATGCCAGATCGGGGCCGCCGAAAATGACCGGCAGCGCCCGCGTCCGCGCCTGCTCGCCGCTTTGTGGGGTCAGGGCGTTCAGCCGCAGGCGCAGCGCGGCCTCCAGTTCGGCCGCCGAGGTCTGCAGCGGGTCGAAGAGGACCGTCAGCACCCCCAGCGCCGGCACCCCTTCCTGCACGCCGGGCACGGGGCGGGCTCCCAGGTCGGCGAGCAGCTCGCGGGCCAGCGGGGTCTGCACACTCAGGGCCGCGTCACCCAGCGGCGTGAAGACGGGGGCGCTCATGGCGCGAGTATTTCATGGCCCGGGAGGGCCGGGCGGCGGGTATGTCACGCGTGCCGTACCCTGCGGGCATGTCCCCTGACCGAGCCTTCCGCGCCGTCGCCGTGCAGCCCCATTGGAGTGCCGCCGACTTCACCACGGACGACGCTTTCCGGGCGTGGATGCGCTCACAGCTGGAAGCGGCCCGCCCGCACCTCTCGCCGCAGCGGCCCACGCTGGTCGTCCTGACCGAACTGAACGGCCTGCCGCTGGTGCTGCGCGGAGCGGCCTGGGCGCTGCGCTTCGGAACCTTCGAGCGGGTGTCGGCGGCGCTGTTCGTGGCGCGGCTGCCGCGCGTGCTGCCCGTGCTGCTGCGCGAGCGTGTCTCGCCGATCCGGGCGCTGCAGCTTGCCGCCAGCGCCGACAACGCGCGGCTGTACCTGCACACCTGCCGTGACCTGGCGCGCGAGTACGGCGTGTACCTGTGCTGCGGCTCGCTGCCCATGCCGCGCTATCACCTGCGGGGCGGCCGGCTGCGCCGTGAGGCCGGGACCCTGACCAACCAGAGCATCCTGCTCGCTCCCGATGGTTCGCTGATCGGTGTGACCGACAAGATTCACCTGACTCCCGACGAACAGGCGAGCGGGGTGGACCTGACACCGGGCCGGCTGGAGGAAGTGCGCGTGTTTCCTACCTCGGTGGGGGATCTGGGGGTTGCCATCAGCCTGGACGCCTTCCGGGCCGATGTGATGGGGGCGCTGGAAGCGGCAGGCTGCACCGTATTGCTGCAACCCGATGCCAACGCGTCGGCATGGACTGCCCAGGAGGGCCTGCCCCCCGACCCCACGCACCGGCGCGACCAGCCGGTGGCGTGGCTGGAATCCAGCTGGACGGCCAGCACCCGCGGGGACAGCATCCGCTACGCGGTCAATCCCATGGTGGTGGGCAACCTGCTGGACCTGAGTTTTGACGGGCAGAGTGCCATCACTGGCCGTGCCGAGGACGCGCCGGAGCCGCGCAGCTATGTCCTGACCGAGCCGCGCCCGGGTTTTCTGGCTCTGGCTCCCTGGGTGACCGACGGTGCCCCCGACCTTCTGCGTGTGGTGGGACGGCAACTCAGCGCGGGCAGCGGTCATCCGCGCGAGAACGCCTACCACACCGATGTGCTGCACGCCGATCTGACGTTGCCGCCCAGCCGGGTGCCCACGCCCCCCTGTACCCCCCATGAGGAGGCGCTGGCCGCGCTGTTGGCCGGGGCCCGGTTGGGGGGCGGCGCACTGTCCTGGCCGGGTTTGGCGCTGGCCGCCGCCGCCGCCCTCGCTGCGTGGCGGCTGTGGCATGACAGGTCGAAGCGTTGACAAGCTGCGGGGTCGTCCTTATACTTCCCTTCGCGCTTCGGGGCACCCCCCTGGACCGCACCCGCCGTAAACGGGGGGTTGGCCGAGTGGTTGAAGGCAGCAGTCTTGAAAACTGCAGTGGGGCAACCCACCGGGGGTTCGAATCCCTCACCCCTCGCCAGAACCATGCTGCATCGGCAATGTACCGAGGAGAGGTGGGTGAGTGGCTGAAACCGCATCCCTGCTAAGGATGTATACCGCAAGGTATCGAGGGTTCGAATCCCTCCCTCTTCGCCAAGCTTCACCGCAGGACCATAAGTGCCCGTAGCTCAGCTGGATAGAGCGTCTGACTACGGATCAGAAGGCCAGGGGTTCGAATCCCTTCGGGCACACCAAGAAAACCCCCTCCTGGAGGGGGTTTTTCCTTTGGCTTGTGGCTGGTGATACTCCGCGTGCCTTGTTCTTGTCTGACGCGCTAAGCATGAACGATTCGGCAGAAGCCGCCAACTCCGCGCAAGCGTGTACCGCTTGTGTTCTGTCGCAAAGGCACGCCTGTAGATGTAGATATAGCTGCCGCCGTACTCGGGTGGCGGTGTCTCAGCTTCTTGCCATCCACTCGCAATGAAACACCTGGCTCAGCCGTCCCATGGACGCTCCCAATAGTTTCTTGCATCTCCTCCAGTGCCTTCCCTTAAATCGGAGCCACAAACCCCAAGAACTCTAACTTTCTTGTCCAGGACGTTCTCCATCATCCCTCTCGGCTTCTCTTCGCCTATGCTCAATACACTTTCAGACACCTATATGCACCCTTTGCGCCCATTTTTTCAATTTGCTTCCCGGCCCCCCCTATGCAACAGTAGGTTGTTCTCCACGTGCTGGAGAGGGTTTTCAGCTTTTCAGTTCTCTCGGTAGCGCTTTGGTGGGTACCAATATATGCTGCGCAAGTACCGACAGTTCGGCAGCAGATACCGACAAATCCTCGGCAGGTACCGACAGATAAGCTGCATCGACATGCCGGGAGGCGACTCCCGGCCGTCCGATCAGCTCCAGGAGAACCCAAAGCATGCCTGAACACCACAACACCAGCGCTAGCCGACAGAAGGCTGAGCATTTCTTCCTGAAATACGCCCGTCTCCCCTTAGGAGAACGCTCCCTCGCTCGGCTCCAAGCAGAGTTGCAGGAGGAAGATATCTCAGTCAGCTTACGGACGCTGGAGCGCTACTCCGAGCGGTATGACTGGCCAGGACAGCTGCGGAAACTGTTCGCCCAAGATCAGGCCGCAGCCGTGCGACGAGCCGAGAAAATGCGCATCCGCAGGAGGGAGTACTACTACACCAGGGAACTGCATCCCCAGGAATGGGCGGTCGAGCGGCTCGGCGTGGCGGTGCATAACATCTGTTCACACTGTGTCCACAACCTGCAGTTCGAGCGGAATCAACTTCGGCTGTGCTGGCGGTGCACCGAGCATATCCGGCCATTGATGCTGGCACTGCTGCAGGGCCCGTCTGACGCGGCGGTTCTGAAACAGCACTTCGAACTGGAGTTGTTGGAAGAACGGCGCGCGGGGATTCGCCTGAAAGACTACCTGGAGCCTTCTGAGCCCTCTTGAACCGAATGAGAACAGCCCAGGGTGCTCACTGGGCAGGATTCCTGTCTGCAGCCCGGACGGCTATACGTCCCGGCATCAGTGAGGAGATCCAGAGGCAAGTCCGGCCGCAAAGGGCAGAGGAACCCGCGCCTCCTGCTTATGCTGGAGTATGACCCCCCAATGGATGATCTACGGTGCGAACGGCTTTACCGGACAGTTGATCGCCCGAGAAGCTGTCAAACGTGGCCTGACCCCCGTGCTCGCTGGGCGCTCCGCGGAGGCCATCCGACCGCTTGCCGGTGAGCTCGGGCTGGACAGCCGCGTGTTCGGGCTGGGCGGCTCCGGTGAGGTGCTTGAGGGTATCCGTGACATGAGGCTGGTCCTCCACTGCGCTGGTCCGTTTTCCCGGACGCAGCGGCCCATGCTCGAGGGTTGTCTGGGCACGGGAACGCACTACCTCGACATCACCGGAGAGCACGCCGCGCTTGAGGCCTTGCACTGGCGGGGTCCGGAGGCCCGACAGGCGAACGTCGTCGCTGTCGCGGGGGTCGGGTTCGATGTCGTTCCCACCGACGCCGTCGCTGTCCGGCTCGCTGAAGTGCTGCCCTCGGCCACCCGCCTACGTCTCGCCTTTCGTGGGGGCACCCTCAGTCGGGGTACAGCGATCACGATGGCGGAAAGCACCGGGGAGGGGGGCCTGAGCCGCCAGGGTGGTCTCTTCGTACGCGAACCCGTCGCCGCCCGCACCTGGCAGGTGGAGCATAACGGTCGGTACTCGACGGCGGTCAGCATCCCCTGGGGCGACGTTGTAACCGCCTACTACTCCACGGGCATTCCGACCGTCGAGACGTACCTCGCCGTCCCCCCGGGCGCAGCCCTCGTGATGAGGGGCAATGGATGGTTGGCCCCCCTGCTCCGTCTGCCCGCCCTCCAGCGACTTCTCGCGGAGCGTGCCAGCCGGGCGAAGGGACCGACCGAGACCGAACTGCGGGAGGGGCACACCGTGGTGTGGGGGGAGGTGACGGACCGAGCGGGGAACAGGCGAGCGATGAAGCTCGTTGGGCCTGATGGGTACCGCTTCACGGTGGAGAGTGCCCTCGCCGCGGTTGGGCGCGTGCTCGCAGGAGGGGTGCCGGCTGGAGCCTGGACACCTTCCCAGGCCTTCGGCGCTGCATTCGTGACGACCCTGCCCGGTGTTGAGCTGCTTCAGGACGCTCGCTACGCCTGAACAGGGTGCCTGCTCCCCTCCGAGCGCTCGCCCACACCTGGCACGACGGACAGACGCCGCTGAACGTCCTGGTGTTGGGCGCTCCTCGGTGGCGCGGTCATTCCTCTCGTGTGGTCGATCCTGCCGCTTCAGGGGAAGAGTTGCGTGGCTGCCCGCATCCTCCTGGTGGCCCGGCTGCTCAAGGTTCTTCCCGCCCGCCGCTGGGCGGTGGTGATTGTTGATTGGGAGTTCATCGGCCAAGCGGGGTGGCGGGTAGATGCACGTGGTGGTCGTCGCTTCGGATTTGCCTGTTCTGGTGGAAGCCATGCACAGGCCGGCTCCCGGGCGACTCTCCCGGCGGTTCGGACTGCTGCGTCGCGCTGGCGTGGAAGGCTCGGGTGGGGGCACAGCGTGTGGAGGACCATCTCTCACGGCAGGACAACCCTGGGCGGGCGATGGTGAGTCAGGTGCGGTTCGGGTGGCAGGTGCTGGGTCAGGCCACGCGGTGGGGCGGTGAGGTCCTCCGGGACTGCCTTCAGCTGCTCAGCCTGCCATTCCCGCCCACCAACACGTCGATTCCCTGAAGTGTCAGGTGCTGAGGACGGTCAGGTGCTGAAGACCGGGCCACCTGCTTCCCAAGCAACTCCCTCATTGCAAAATTTCCCTGGCAGGTATTCCCCTTAAAGCGGGCTGTTCGGCCGTTCAAAGTGAAGGGATGGCTGCATGTTCCCCAGTTGTTCTGCGCTTGCGTGCCGGCCTGCGTGCGAACGGCAAGCGGAATGCCGTCCGCACGCAGGCGCACGGGTCGCGGCAGTGAACATGACGACGGGCCGTCAGCGGCGGGTTTTGATCATTCGGGTCGTCCGATCGCTCACGCCCGACGAACTTGCAACGTGCCTGCCCGTTTCCCTAATGGTCTGATTCAGAGGAATGTTGGGAATTGGCGGCAGCCAGGTAGGGCAGGCAGAAGCGGCGAAGGCTCTCCAAGATGTCATCGGCTGAACGCTTCCAGATAAAGGGTCTAGGCGCCTCGTTGTTATGAGCAATAAAGGCCTCAATGGCCTGTTCCAGCTCATCCTTCGAATGGAAATCCCCACGGCGTAATCTCCGCCGACTCAGCAGCGCGAACCACGACTCCACCAAGTTGAGCCATGACCCCTGGCGGCCTGACAGATTTTATGAGATTGGACGGAAAACGAGTTGCCAGCCGACCTCAAGGGTGGTTTGAGGAGGGG
>NZ_BMOM01000049.1 GCF_014647075.1 Deinococcus aerophilus
ACACGAGGTACACGCCTGGGCACACTCAAAGCAGGCCGCGAGGCACTCGGTCAGGGCTTCCATGGAAAACGGGGAGCGGCCCGTCTGCGGATGGGTCTGCAACATGCGGGTCAGGGTCGAAGCGGCGGGCTGGGTCATGGAACAACCTCCAGAAGGAAAGAATGGACGTTCTCCTACCATCCTGGGAAGTTTCATGTTAAGCCGCTGTAAAGTGCCCGTTTCCCTCAATACTGGCTCAAGGCCGTCTCAGCTTCGGATCAAGGTGTGGCCCGCTGTAGGCAGCCCTATGCTGGGTGGGATACCGGCGCAGCGGCAACGCCCCTGGCCGTCAGAACAGGATGTGGCGGCCTTGGGTGCTGGGCGGCCGGAGACAGGAAACAGAGGCGAACGATCTGCAGGACAGCGGTGGATCCGGGTGTGGGGGGGGTGTGGCATGTTCGTTCTGGCGGAGCCAGCCGGTCTGTCATGCTGACCGGACATGAACGACGCTGCACACTCGATTGCGAACGCGGAACAGCTTCGTCTTCTCCGGGAGGACCTGGGGCTTACGGACCTGCCGGCGTGTGGCTCCCCCCTGGGCCTGACCCCGGTCGAGATTGCCGGCCGGCTCGCCCATCTGTACCGCAACGAGGCAGGCCGGAAGGAGGACGCAAGCTCCGCTGCCGAACGCACCGCCCTGGCGGACCACCTGGGCCGGCACCCGGACCTCCGGGAGCGGATCTGGGATCTGTGGTGCGCCGCCCTGGCCCCGGCTGAGCGGGACACGGCCGCCTCCTGGCTGGATGTCGGCTTCACCGGGTCCAGTCCACAGGAGCCGCCCGCATAGAAGCAGGGTTTCCCCTGGATTCTTTAGGTGTGTCTCAACTGTGCTCTCCCTGCTGCGGCTTAGGCTCAGGGCATGCCGTTTCTCGATGCCTCGGTCCTGGGAGGAATTGCGCTTTACCAGCGCTGGCTCTCTCCTCACAAGGGATTTCGCTGTGCCTACGCCGCCTTCTTCGGGGGCGAGTCCTGCTCGGCCGCCGTCGCCCGCACCATCCGGGAGCGGGGCCTGAGGGGAAGTGGGGCGGCCATCGCGGAGCGCTTCGCAGCCTGTCGTCAGGCCTACAGCCACCTCTCCGCCGGAGCAACAGGCGGCCCGCGCGTGCGGGGCGTGTGCTGCTGTGGACCGCTCCCCATTCCGTTTCGCTGCGGATGATGCCCCGCTCTGTTCAGGAGGTGCCCATGACTTCAGAGAATATGCCTTCCTCCCCCGATCCGGCCCCGACCGAGGCCCAGCGCCGCCGTGCCCGCCTGATCCGCCTGGGCCTGATCGGCCTGGCCGGGGCAGTCACGGTCACCGTGTTGAACGAGGGAGTCCGGCGGGTAGTGCCCCACGCCCCCCGCATCGAGGTGATTGGCGAGCGGGCCCTGGCCGGATCGCTGAAGGCCCTGCATGTGAACCCACCCCGGGGCGCGGCGCTGTACCGCTGGACGCTGCTGGGAGATCTGGTGTCCAACACCCTGTATTACGGCCTGGTGGGGCTGGGGACACGGCAAGGCGCGTGGGGACGCGGTGGAATGCTCGGACTGGCGGCGGGCGTGGGCGCGGTGGTCCTGCCCGGGCCCCTGGGCCTGGGACGCCAGCCGGGAGCACGGTCGCCGAGGACACCCCTGCTGACGGCGAGCTGGTATCTGGCGGGCGGGCTGGTGGCGGCAGCGGCCGCACAGCGGTTGACGCCCGAAACGCAGGCGACCCGGTAGAGCAGGCACCGGCAGGGCGAGGTCAAGGACTGTTCTCTGCCCACCGCACAGGGGCGGACAAGGCCACCCGGCATCTCCTGTGCAACCGGCGGACACCCCAAGGGTAAGGACGCTTCAGGTTGATGGAAAGCCGATCCTTTTCCTCGCCCGCTTCAGGTCAGCCTGCAGCCACAGGAACGTAGGTCAGGAGCAGCACGCCCGCGCCGAGGTCCCTGGAGGCGATCAGGTTGAGGGCCAGCCGGTCCCCCCCGCCCGGGAACAGGCGCCGGCCGCTCCCCAGAACCAGGGGATAGACCATCAGACGCAATTCGTCCACAAGGCCGCGGCGCAGCAGCGTCTGAACGAGGGTGCCGCTGCCGTAGACGAGCAGATTTCCACCGGCCTGCCGCTTGAGCGCCTCCACCGCAGCGCCCACCTCTTTCCCAAGTACAGTGGCGTTCCATCCCAGGGAGTTCAGGGTGGTGGTGGCGACGAACTTCGGCAGGCGGTTCATCCGTTCGCCGAACTCCCCGGTGCCGGTGGCGTCCGGCCAGTAACGGGCGAACTCCTCGTATGTCACGCGGCCAAGCAACAGGACGTCACATTCGAAGAGCTCATCGTGCTTGAACTGCCCAATCTCCGGACTCGAGAAGCCCTGCTGCCACGGAGTGGGCTCTTCATACACGCCGTCGAGGGTCAGAAACTCGGTCACGATCACCTTGCGCATCTGGACTCCTTTCTTCTGCTCATCTACAGGCTTTTCGTGACCGGGAGGGTTACTGTCCCAGATCCTGACGGGAGCGCGTTCGTATTCTGACAGACGGGGTTGCCGCCCTTCCCCCAACCTGCGGCGCTCCATGTTCCCGGCAGCCGGGCCCGGAACGGCGGGGCCAACGCGGGCGCGGTCAGGCCCCTGAGGCCGGAAGCTCCCCGGATCCGCGCGCTTCCAGGCGCGTCAGCAACCGCAGCGCCGCGAAAAGAAACAAAGAAACAGGGAAATCACCCCGGCCAGACCCACCCCAGGAGCGTCAGAACAAGGGACGGCGCAAAGACCGCGCGTATCAGGCGTCCGCATCGGTGATCTGGTCCTCCATGCTGAAGTGCGCCCTGAGATGACCGGCCAGGCATGGGCAGAGAAAGAGGTACGCTTTCCCCTTCCCCCGCGGCGTGCGGTGCGTGGCGGACCAGGAGGCCATCCTGCCCTACAGGGGCGGCCCCTGATTCAGAAGACGTGCCCGCTGGACCCGGTTGGGCAGTCACATGCACAGGCAACGCAGAACACTGGGCGGTGCGGAACCTTTCCGCCCACCCCGTCAGGGCGCCCCCACCCCGTTCGCCACGTTGCCCAGGGCCTGGGCCAGATACGGCGCGGTCCGGCTGCCGCGGGCGCGCGCCACCTCATCCGGCGTGCCCTGCGCCACAACCTGACCGCCCTCATCCCCCGCGCCGGGACCGACATCAATTACCCAGTCGCTGCCGACCACCAGTTGCATGTCGTGCTCCACGGCAATAACGGTGTGGCCGGCGTCCACCAGCCGCCCGAGCTGACGGGCCAGGCGCTCCACGTCGGCGGGGTGCAGCCCGGTGGTGGGTTCGTCCAGGAGGTACAGCGTCTGTCCCCGGCCGGCGCGCTGCAACTCGGTGGCCAGCTTGATGCGCTGCGCCTCCCCACCGGAGAGTTCGGTGGCGGGTTGGCCGAGCCTCAGGTATCCCAGGCCCACCTCGCGCAGGGTGTCCAGGCTGCGGAACACCGCCGCGTCGTCCCGGAAAAAGTCCCAGGCGGCGTCCACAGTCAGGCCCAGCACTCCCGCGATGGTGCGCCCACGGTACTCGACTTCAAGCGTCTCGGCGTTGTAGCGCGCGCCGTGGCACACCGGGCAGGGTGCGTACACGCTGGGCAGGAACAGCAGCTCGACCATCACCCAGCCCTCGCCCTGGCAGTGTTCGCAGCGCCCTCCCCGGACATTGAAGGAAAATCGGCCCGCGCCGTAGCCCCGCTCGCGGGCCAGTGGAGTGGCGGCAAACAGCCTGCGGACATGGTCGAACAACCCGGTGTAGGTCGCCATGTTGCTTCTGGGCGTGCGGCCAATCGGTTTCTGGTCGACCCGGACCATCCGCGAGAGGGCCGTCACGTCTCCCCCCAGGCAGGCGGTAGCGGGGGCCGGGAGGTCGCTGTGGTCCTCCTCGTCGGGGACCACGCCCGCCTGATCACCGCTTCCCGGTCCGAAGTGGGCCGCCAGCGTCTCGGCAAGAACCTGACTGACCAGGGTGGACTTGCCCGACCCCGACACGCCGGTCACGCAGGTCAGCACGCCCAGCGGAAACCGGACGCCGAGGTCCTGGAGGTTGTGGCGCGTCACGCCGGACAGTTCCAGCCACCCGGAGGGTGCGCGCGGCACCCGCGCGGCCTGTGGGCCCGCACGGAACAGGTACCTGGCGGTCTGTGAGGCCGCCACATTCCGCAGACCCTCCGGCGGCCCGCTGTACAGGATCTCGCCGCCCTGCTCCCCGGCCCCTGGACCGACGTCGACCAGCCAGTCGGCGCGGCGTACCACGTCCAGATCGTGCTCGACCACGAACAGCGAGTTGCCGGCCGCCTTCAGGCCGTCCAGCGCCCCGAGCAGCGCCTCGGTGTCGGCGGGGTGCAGTCCGGCGGAAGGTTCGTCCAGGACGTACACCACGCCGAACAGGTTGGAGTACAGCTGGGTGGCCAGGCGCAGGCGCTGCAACTCCCCGGGCGAGAGGGTGGGCGTCGACCGTTCGAGCTGCAGGTAGCCCAGCCCCAGGTCCAGCAGCACGTCCAGCCGCGCGGCCAGGTCGCCGGTCAGGCGCTGCCGGGCCAGGGCCTGCTCGGGCAGCCGCTGGACAAGCTGCGCGTGCCCGTCCTCATGGCCGGCGGCATACGGGCGCAGCAGCGCAGCCAGCTGTTTCAGGGGCAGGCGCGAGAACTCGGTGATGTCGTACCCCGCAAACGTGACGGCCAGGGCTTCCGGCCGCAGCCGCTTGCCCCCGCACACCGGGCACTCGGCCGCGATCATGTAGCGCTGCACCCGCCGTTTCATGGCCGCGCTCTCGGTGGTGGCGAAGGTGTGCAGGACGTGCCGCCGGGCGCTGCTGAAGGTCCCCATGTAGTCGGGCTCGGCCCGGCGCTTCACGGCCCGGCGGGTCTGCTCGGGCGTCAGGCCCGGATACACCGGCACCACCGGCTGTTCGTCGCTGAACAGAATCCATTCCCGGGTCTGTGGCGGCAGCTCGCGCCACGGCACGTCCACGTCGATGCCGAGCGACACCAGGATGTCGCGCTGGTTCTGCCCGCCCCAGGCCTGCGGCCACGCCGCGAGCGCCCGTTCGCGGATGGTGAGTGACGGATCGGGCACCATGGAGGCCTCGGTGACCTCGTAGACCCGGCCCAGACCGTGGCAGTTCGGGCAAGCCCCCTCGGGGGTGTTGGGCGAAAAGCCCTCGGCGTAGACGATGCCTTGCCCCGGCGCATACGTTCCGGCACGTGAGTACAGCATCCGGACCAGATTGGACAGGGTGGTGACGCTGCCCACCGAGGAGCGGGCCGTGGGCGCACCGCGCTGCTGCTGCAGGGCGACGGCCGGCGGCAGGCCCTCGATGGCGTCCACGTCGGGCGCCCCCACCTGATGAAACAGGCGGCGGGCATACGGCGAGACGGATTCTAGGTAGCGCCGCTGCGCCTCGGCGTACAGGGTTCCGAAGGCCAGCGAGGACTTGCCCGAACCGGATACCCCGGTAAACACCACCAGGGCGTCGCGCGGCACCTGCAGCGAGAGGTCCTTGAGGTTGTGTTCCCGCGCTCCACGGACCTGCACGAAGCCGGAAAACTCAGAGGAATTCGACATGGCCCCAGCAGTATGGGCGGCCCGGCCCGGCCGCCGGCGCGAGTCGCAACGATGACTGAACCTTTCGCGCCGGCACGCTCAGATTGCGGCCATGGGGGCGGAACACCAGCATGGGCAGCGCGGGCGCGGGCATCAGGACGCATCAGCGCCCCACCCTCCGTGCAGGTGAATCCAGCCGACCATGAAGCGCGTATCCTGGAGTACCAGGCCCATGACCGACGAACCTGTTCTGATGCTGCGGTTGCGTCACGGTGACGAGGACGCGCTCGCCGAGCTGTATGCCCGGCTGGGCGGCCATGTTTACGCCCTGGCATGGCGGCTGCTGGGAGACCGCGAGGAGGCGCAGGAGGTGCTGCAGGATACGTTTGACCGTCTTTACCGCCGCGCTCATCAGTACCGGCCCGAACTCGGGTCGCCGCGCGCCTTCGTGTATACGGTGGCACGCAATGAGGCCCTCAGCCGCCTGCGGGCACGCGGGGCGCGGCCCGTACTCGGAAGTGAAGCAGACCTGTCGGGCGAGGTGTCGCAGGCCTGTGCCGCTCCCGATCTGGACACCCGTGTGGTGGTTCAGGTCGCGCTGGGCCACTTGACCGAACAGGACCGGGCCCTGATTCGCGAGTCCTTTTTTCTGGGCCTGAGTCATGGTGAAATCGCCGCCGCACACGCGCTGCCGCTCGGCACCGTCAAGACGCGGGTACGCCGCGCCCTGGCGAGGATGCGCCGCACGCTGGAGAGAGGGTGAGGGCCCCGCATCCCGACGTGGACCTGCTGCGCGCGTATGCGGTGGGCGACCTGCACGGCCCGGCCGAGGACCAGACCGAGGCCCACCTGCTGGCCTGCCCGGTATGCCGGACGCAGGTGGTCGCGTGGCGGACCGAACTCGCGGCCCAGGTGGACGCCTTGCCGGTGGCCGGTCCGCTTCCGCCGCGGCGCCCCCGCCCGGCCCGGAGCGCCTGGACTGAACCGGCCCCGCTGCGCCGGCCTGCGCCGGCATTTGTCCGCACCACCGCGCTGCTGGTGCTGTGTGCCGGAGCGGTGGGCTGGGGCGGCTGGCAACACGTTCAGGCCAATGCCGTGCGCGCCGAGCAGCGGCAGGTGGCCGCTTGGCTGGCCCGGCCCGGAGTGACCGTGCTGGAACTCAGTGCCCGGAATCAATCCACCGCCGGACATCTGCTGCTCCTGCCTGGCCGCGAGGTCCTGTTCGTGCTGCCGCCGCCCACCTCCGGCAAGGTGTATCAGGTGTGGGTGGCGTCCAACTGGAAGCGCGGCGATCCCCTGACGCCCAGTACCCGCAGCGTCCGGGGAGTCCTGGCGGCCAGCGTGGAAGGCCGGGATTACGTCTGTATCAGCCTGGAAGATGCGGGACGCGCAATGACAGGGCAGACCCGACCAACCCTGGTTCTGGGCTGGACCAGTCTGTAAGCCCAGAGATGAATCCAAACCGGGTGGCGCCGCGTTTCTGGAGGTGGAGGTTCCTCATGATCAAGACCATGCTGGTCCGCGCCGCCCTCGTCGTGTTCGTCTGCTCCGCCCATGCCAGCGCCGCTACCCCGCAGTTGGATCTGCGCCAGGATGCCAAACTGGGCAGTATTCTGACCGGCGACAAGGGCATGACCCTGTACCTGTACACCAAGGACACGCCGGGCGTCACCAACTGCTATGAGCAGTGCGCCGTCGCGTGGCCCCCGCTGCTGTCTGACACGCTGCCCAAACTGCCCTCCGGAATGCCCGGCAAGCTAACGCTGGTCAAACGTAAGGACGGCACGCAGCAGGTGGCCTACAACGGCTGGCCGTTGTACTACTGGGTGCGCGACCAGAAGGCGGGCGACACCACCGGGCAGGACGTAGGCAAGGTCTGGTACGCGGTCAATCCAGGACCTCCCGTCAGCACCGCCAAGAGCAGCGAGCTGGGCAACCATCTGGTTGCCCCCAACGGCATGACCCTATACCTGTACACCAGGGACGAGAAAAATGTGAGCACTTGCTATGACGGGTGTGCCGCCGCCTGGCCACCGCTGCTGAGCGCTTACCTGCCGGCCGAAAAGGGCAGCAAACTGGGCACCACCCTTCGCAAGGACGGCGCGCTGCAGGTCACCTACGACGGAAAACCGCTGTATTTCTGGGCCAAAGACAGCAAGCCCGGCGACACCACCGGGCAGAACGTGGGTCAGGTGTGGTTCGTGGTCAAACCCTGACTGCCTCCGTCCCTTTGCGTGAAAGGCCGCCGGGGCAAGTAATAGACCATGAGGCGGCGCAGGCTGGCCGGTAAACGCGGGCTGTCTGTGCCGGGGCCGCGCCGCTGTTTCAGGAATTGGCGCGCGCCTTCGGGACCGTGAATCCGAAGGTTGCGCCTTCGCCGGGCTGGCCGGTGGCCGAGACCTCTCCGCCGTGTCTCGTGACGATGCGCCGGACATTGGCCAGCCCCACCCCGGTGCCCTCGAAGTCGTCCTGGCGGTGCAGCCGCTGGAAGACCCCGAACAGTTTGTCCGCGTAACGCGGATCGAAGCCCACGCCGTTGTCCCGCACGAACAGCGCCCAGCGGTCCGGGCGTTCCTCCGCCCACACCTCGATCACCGCTTTTTCCTGTCTGGCGGTGTACTTCAGGGCGTTGGACAGCAGGTTCGCCATCACCTGCCGCAACATGGCGGGGTCGCCCGTCACCTGCGGCAGCGGCCCAACCTGCCACTCCACCAGCCGGCGCTCCGCTTCATCCACGAGTTCCCCGCGCGTCTCCTCCACCAGCTGGCCCAGGTCCACCGAAGCAACCTGCAGGGACACCTGAGAGATCCTGGACAGATTCAGCATGGCCTCGAGCAGACGGTCCATCCGCCCGATGGCGTCTTCCATAACCCCGAGGTAGCGGGTCGCCTTGACATCCAGCGTGTCTCCCAGATGCCTGTGAAGCAGTTGAGAAAATCCTGCGATATGCCGCAGCGGCGTGCGCAGGTCGTGCGAGACGCTGTAGGCAAAGGCCTCGAGTTCCCCGTTCGCCTCTTCCAGGGCGCGGGTGCGCTCCCGGACCTGCAGCTCAAGGTGCGTGTTGAGGTCAACAGCATTTGCCTCGGCAAGCCGCTGCTGCGTGATGTCTTGCACCAGACCCAGCACATGGGCGGAGTCGCCCCGCACACCCTTGAGGGTCTGGCCGCGGGCCCAGATCCAGCGCACCTCTCCATCCGCGCGGCGGATGCGGCACTGGAAGTCCCATGCCTCACCGCGTTCCAGGGCGGCGCTGTACCGGCGGTCCACATCCTCGCGGTCTTCGGGAAGAACGTGGGCGATGAAGGTCTGATACGTCCACGCCGGATGCCCCTGCGGGTAACCGAAGATCTCGTCATGCCGCATGGTCCGCGCCGCCACCTGAGTGTGGGTGTCGAGTTCCCAGGCGCCCAGCCCCGCAGCGTCGAGCGCGAAATGCAGGCGGCTGCGGCTGGCCAGCAGGGCGGCGTCCGCGTGCTCGCGCGCCTCATCCTCGCGGTGCTCGCGGTTCAGGGCCAGCCCCAGACTGCGGACGGCCGCCTCCAGGATGCTGCGCTGCAGGGGGGACCATTCCTCGGGCGCGGCACAGACGCAGCCGAACACGCCACGCACGCTGGACCCCCACCGCACGGGAAGCATGGCCACGGCATGGGTGGACTGGGTGTCATCGGGGAGTCCAGAATGGTAGTACGGCCGACCGGTCTCGTAAGGGATTTGGAGCCACCCGGCGTCGTGGGGCCAGGGGGAGTCGTCTGACTCTGTTCCACCCGCCTCGGTGCGCGCCGTCACCTGACTCCTGACCTGCCAGCCTTCGTTGTCCGGCTCGCAGTACACCATGCGGCCTTCGGGCAGGTAATCCGTCAGCAGTTCCTGCAGGCTGTGGATCAGGCCGTAGGCCGTCTTGTTGGCGCTGTAATCCTGCAGAAACTCCTCGATCAGGGCCAGGGACCGGGTCCGGGCCTCAAGTTCTGTGCGCTGGGCCTGCAGGTGGTGCCGCGCGCTGACCTGCCCGGTGGTTTCCAGAATGGTGACCAGAATGCCCCCCACCGCGCCGGTTTCATCGTGGACAGGGCCGTAACCCAGGGTGAAGTACGCCTCCTCCTCCTGCCCGTGTCGGGTGAGCATGAAGCGCTGGTCGGTGAACCGGAATGTCTCGCCGCGTTCGTACACGCCCTGATACACGGGTTCGAGGAAGGCCCACAGCTCCGGCCAGGAGACCCGGTTGGGGTGCCCCAGGGCGCCGGGGTGCCGGTCTCCCATCAGGTCACGGCAGGCATCGTTGTACAGCTGCGTGAAGTCTGGTCCCCACAGCAGCAGGATTGGAAAGGCGCTGCTCAGCGTGATCCCCACGGCCGTCCGCAGGGCCGGCGGCCATGCCTCTGGCGGCCCGAGCCGCGTGCCGGCCCAGTCGAATTCACGCATCCGGGCTGCCATGTCACTGTCCCCCGGAAAGGGTGGGGAGGCCATGGTTGCAGGGGGGAAAGGACGATTCACGGGTGTTGCCAAGATAGACGATCCGGGCCGTCAAGGGCCGCTTGCCGCATCCACCGACCCCTCACATTCGCGGTTGGCCGGTCCTGCGTGTGGGAAAAAGGGCGCCGGGCATGGCCAAGCGCGGAGGCGCCCTCCTGTCGCCATGCACCTTCGCCGCGGTGAAGATTGCCCCGGCACGGCGTCCCAAACTCCAGCACGGACTTTCTGCGTTCTGCCGCCATACCCTATATTCCAGTCATGACGGTCGACCCGGCAGGTCCCAGGGACGACCTACCCAGCTTCCCCCCCGATCTGCAACTCTTCAGCCAGGCGCTCACCGCGAGCGTCCACAGCGTCGTGATCTCCGATGTCCGGCTGCCGGACATGCCCGTCATCTATGTCAACCCGGCTTTCGAGCGCCTGAGCGGGTACCCGGCCAGCGAGATCATCGGGCACAACTGCCGCTTCCTCCAGGGGCAGGATCTGGCGCAGCCCTCCAGGCAGGAACTCCGGGAGGCCATCGAGCAGGGACGCAGCGCCACCGTGGTCCTGCGCAACTACCGCCTGGACGGCACCCTGTTCTGCAACGAGCTGACCATCAGTCCCATCCGTGGCCCGGGAGGGACCGTCACGCACTACGTGGGCTTCCAGACCGATGTCACCCAGCGCGAGGAGGCGGCCGCGCTGATGACCCGCCTGCAGGACCTGACGCAGACCCTGGCCGCCACCCGCACCCAGGACGAGGTATGCGACGTGATTCTGAGTGACGCGCTGAATGCCCTGGGAGGCACGGGCGGAGCGGTGCTCCTGGTCGAGGAGCAGACCCTGACCGTCGCGGCGCAGCGCGGCGAGACGGCCGGCCGCCAGTGGAGAAGCGCAAACCTGCGTGAACCGGGAGCCGGGGCCGACGCGCTGCGCTCGGGGACCCCCTTGCTGTTCCACCGCAGCGGGGCTCTGGAAGCCGGGCCCGGCGCTCCGGCACAGACGGTCAGTGCGGTATTGCCCCTGACCGAGGACGGTCAGGCGCTGGGCCTGATGGTGCTGGAGTTCCGCACGACGCACGACTTCACTCCGGCCGAACACCACTTTCTGCTGACCCTGGCCAGTCAGGGAGCCCTGTCACTGGGCCGGGTTCAGCGGTCCGGCCAACTGGAACGGCAGGTCCGGGAGCGCACGGCCGAACTGCAAAACCAGCGCGATGTGCTGCAGGCGTTCAACGAGGAACTTGAGGCCTTTGCCTACAGCGTCTCGCACGACCTGCGCACGCCGGTCCGCCACATCATCAGCTTCGGCGACCTGCTGCGCCGCTCGCTGGCCGGACCGCTGGGCCAGAAGACCGAACGGTACCTCGGGATCATTCAGGACGCGGCACACCAGCTTGACCGGTTGATCGACGGCATGCTGGACCTCTCCAGCACCTCGCGTCAGCCGCTCCGGACCGGGCCGGTGGACCTGGACCACCTGCTGGACGCGGTACGTCACGAGCTGACCCACAACCAGCCGCCGCGCCCGGTCGTCTGGCACCTGGGCTCCCTGCCGACGGTACCGGGGGATGCGGACCTGCTGCGTCAGGTGGTCCGGGCGCTGCTCGACAATGCCCTGAAGTTCACCCGCATGCGTGAGCCGGCGGTGATTGAGGTATGGGCCGAGGATCGCGGAGCGAGCTGGGTCATCTCGGTGCGCGACAACGGCGTGGGCTTCGATCCGCACTACAGCGAGAAGCTGTTTGCCATCTTCCAGCGGCTGCACCACCGGGAGGACTTCGAGGGCGCGGGCGTGGGGCTGCCCAACGCCCGGCGCATCGTGGCCCGTCACGGGGGAACGATGTTCGCCGAGGGGCAGCCCGGGGCAGGAGCGACCTTCCACTTCACCCTGCCCAAAACGGCCCTCTGACGGGGCCTGCAGGACAGCCTGAACGCCGTTCCGTCTGGGCCATCTCAGACTGTGCGCCCGGCCACGGGTCCCTTCGATGGGGGCTGCCTCCAAAACTTCGCCGCCTCTCTTCACAGGGGAAGGAGGCGGCGTCTGGAAGGGAACGGGGGCGCGGAACTCACACCAAGTGCAGCCGGGCGAGCAGGGTATTCACGCCCCCCCTCAGGCCAGGACGTCCCTCGCGCTGGAGCCGGGCCTGATGAACCTGATGGGCATGCTGGGCTTCGAGACGAAGTTCGGAAACGCGGTTCTGGCCGAGGTGAAGATTCACGTTCATGTGCGGTTCTCCCTGCGCTGCCTGAGTGTTCTGAATCCGGCGCAGCGCTTATGCCCATATGGTGCTCCACAGGCCAAAGGGAGCACATGCTGTAAGTGGCGCATGGACGGGTCAGCCAAGTGGCCTAAAGTACATTTGCAGACCGTCAAGGGGGGAACTTAGCCAGGCCGCGAACCATGAGACCGACCATCACTTCGTCAACGAGGTTCTCTGCAGTTTCGACCAGCGCTTCACCATCTCTGGTCATGCGTCTGGATTTGCCCAGCCAGGCGAAGGGCCGCTCCATCACCCAGTAGCGCCTGAGCACCACAAATCCCGTGGGCACCTCCAAGAATCGTGGAGGTGCGTCATTTGGCAGGGATCATGCCCACCCGACCTTGACAGAACCGTCCGGGAGAGGGACCATAACCTGACCCAACCGTTTCCTATAACCCTCGTTCGCTCGTGCTGCGCCCCAGGAGTCAACATGTCCCGCATGCTGCTGATCCTCGGTCTTCTGCTCACTGGTCAGGCCCGGGCTGCCGCCCCCACGTCCACCCTGGTCGAGGTCACCTTCGTCGACGCGCAGGTCGTGACCGGCGCCCCGGAGCTGGGGTCCTTTCCCGCCCAGGTGGACACGGTGGCGCAGACGGCAGGCGGGCGGTGCGCGAAAAGCGAGTTCGTCGTCTGGGACACCATTCCCGGACGGGAAACGCGGTTCCGGGAAGTGCTCGGCAGCCTGGGATACACGTACACGGCGCTGAACACCAGCGACGCGCCGGGGCAGCATGTGGTGGCCTTCCAGGCCCGAAACACGGCCGGAGCTCTGGCCGGCATCTGGGCAGACGTGGACGGCACGACGCTGCTGGGGTGGTGCCGCGTCCAGCTGGCCCCGGCAGCATCGGCCAGCAAGGTTCCAGCTACTCAGACCTCAGCTGCCCCGACCAATTTTCAGCCCGGTCAGCGCGTGCTGGTGAAGTCCTTTTCGGTCACGAACGAGGCGACGGTGCGCGCCGTGCAGGGGGGCGGGTACCTGGTCCATTACGAGGACACGAACGTGCCCGATGGAGTCGTGGCTGCCAGTGACGTGCTGCCCTTCAACCCCGGCCCCACCCAGGGCGGGCCGCCGCCAGGCACCTACCAGTGCTGGCTGCCAATCTACGAGCACACCTACATGGGCACCTTTTCTCTCGCACAGGGAACGTATGCCTACCAGACGGGCACCAAAGGCAACGGACGCTACCGCTACGACGAACGCAGCCGGGTGGTGACCTTCCAGGGCGGGCCGCTGGACGGCCGAACAGCCGAGTACACCAACACGGCGCAGAACGGCCCGGTAATCCAGGTGATCTTTCCCCGGGGCCGGCGGGTGGGGGACGTGCAGAACTGTCTGCTGCGCAGTGCCGGCAACTGAGCGGATCGGCGAATCCCCGTGGCTGCCACGGCGTGGGTCAACGCGCGGCGCCCGGGTTCTCAGCAGCAGTTCGCTGAGCCGCCGGCCCCGGACCTTCACCGCCCGCCTCTGCACCGTCGCCTCTCCCTGCACGGCTCTGGCAAGTTGACCTCAAGCACCTGACGGCCTGACACAAAGTATGAGAAAGCGTCCCCGGTAGGGGACACTTTCTGTTTGTGACAACCGAAAATGCCACCG
>NZ_BMOM01000050.1 GCF_014647075.1 Deinococcus aerophilus
CTATTGCGGGAGTAGCTCAGCTGGTAGAGCACTACCTTGCCAAGGTAGATGTCGCGAGTTCGAATCTCGTCTCCCGCTCCATCAATGCTCCACCCCCAGCCCCCCTCCCACGAGGGGGGCTTTTTCTATGCCTGCCCCTGCCGTGCGGGGACCGGCCACCGCCCCTTCACGGCGGCCTCAACACACAGGGCCTCAACACACGGGGCGCAGCCTGAAAAAGCTGCGCCTGCGTGGGGTTCCTGTGGTACTGCTGCTGGTGCCGAGAGCGGGACTTGAACCCGCACGGTTGCCCGTTCGATTTTAAGTCGAATGCGTCTACCATTCCGCCATCCCGGCTCTGGGGTGCCGCTGCAAATGCCGCAGGCTGGAGCAGTATAGAGAAAACTTGGGGTGGGATGATGACGCTGAGGGGCCGGGATTGCTGTCCTGCTTCCGTTCACCTCAGTCTCGCCGGAAGCGTCCGCCCAGCGTGCGCCACTGTTTGCGTCCGTAGGCGTAGACGGGATGGGTCCACCTGCCCCCCACGCTGCCGTCCCGCAGGGCCGCCAGCAGGTCCTGGGGCGAGCGGATAAGACGGAAAGGGGTTTCCACCCACGCTTCCCCGATGTCGCGTAGGGTGTGGGCGTCACTGCCGGCACAGACTGACAGCCCGCGCTCGTGGGCCCACGTTGCCGCCGTGAGGTTCCAGCGGTGACGCGACAGACGCGAATTGAAGGTCTCGACGATATCGATGTCGTCGGCAATCCGCAGGGTGGCCTCGGGGCGCAGGCGGTAGCGCTTGAGGGGATCGAAGCCGTGTTGCAGCATGACCAGTCCTCCCTGGGCCTTGATCTCGCGGACGGTGTCCTCGGGGGTCAGCCCCCGGGGAATGCGTTCCTGCAGGAACAGGGCATTCAGCTCGCCCTCCGAAGTCGTGACCTCCTCGCCGGGAATGATGCTCAGGCGCTCGGCGAGGCCCAGGTCCGCCACGATTGTGGCGAGTTCGGGGCCGCCCCGTTGCTGGTCATGGTCGGTGACGGCAATGGCCCGTGTGTTGGTCCGCAGCATCCACGCGGGAATGTCGCGCAGCCGCGTGCGGCAGTCATGGCTGACCTCGGTATGGACGTGCAGGTCCACCCGCATCACCTGCACGCCCTCCCGGAACACGAGGTTGTTCTGCATGACTCAGTCCCTGCCGTTGGGCCGCAGCACCCTCAGGGCCGCCGCCTCGATCTCGACATGCACGGTCCCGGTCAGGTCCGGCCGGGCCGGGCGAACCTCACCGTCTACATGAAATGCCTGGCCCAGGTAGGGAATGTCGATGCTTCGTGCGCGCGCCCGCTGCACGCTCGGCAGTTCTCCGAAACCGTCCCGCGCCAGGGCCGCCGCGTAGGCGAGCAGGCCGTCGCGCTCCTCGGCATTCACGCTCACCACATCCAGCCAGCCGTCGCAGGGGTCGGCCCCACTGCACAGCGGCAGGCGGGGGCCGGTGGCGGGGGTGTTCATGACCTCCAGCAACAGGTGGGCCAGTTCGGGCTGGGCGGCGCCGTCCAGCGAGAGGGTCAGCGGCAGCGGATTGAGGCCGCTGAGCGCCGAGCCGATGGCCCCCACCGCGCGCAGAGGGCTCTTGCCGCTTTCGGGATCGTAGTCGGCGAGCACGTCGGCAAAGGCGCCGCACCCCAGCGCTTCCAGAAACGTGTCCTCGCCCCAGGGGGCCCGGACCCGGCCCACGTCAAAGGGCACTGCCCGCGCGTCCGCGTAAGCGGCGATCACGTCCTGCGGCTCGCCGCAGACTCCCAGGGTGCGGGCGATGTTGTTGGCCGTGCCCATGGGGATCACACCCAGCGTGACATTCGGCCGCCCGGCCAGCCGCAGCGCAGCGGCGCGGATGGTACCGTCGCCCCCCGCCACGAATACGGTTCCTGTCGCCCCGGCGAGCGCTCCCTGCAGAGCGTCCTCGCTGTCGGTGGCCCGGTAGACCGGGCGGTAGCCGATGCCATGCAGCGCCTCGGTGAGCCCTTCTGGACTGCTGTGGCCGCTGCCGCCTGCCCCCGGATTGAAGATCAGGGTGGCCGAGGGCGGCTGTACCGGCGCGGCCGAAGCCGCCGTGATGACCGTGACTTCGTTCGCCGTCATGGTCCAACTGTAGTCATTCGCCCTGAAGGGCGCCTTGAGGAAACGATGAATACAGGGGGGGAGACCCGGCTTCACGGCTGGTCTTCGTCCTGCATGGCCCGCCAGTCCTCGTAGGCCAGGGCGGGCAGCAGGGCAAAACTGCCGACCACCAGTGAGGCCGCCGCTGCTGGAGCCCGCACCGCTGTCTTGCCGTTCAGCATCAGATACAGCGCCCCGAGCGTGCTGAGCGCTCCAATGTCCATGAACATGATCCGGGCGAAGGAACTGCGTTTCAGGGTCTCTACGGTACCCAACTCGCCCTCGCGGCGGCGCCCCACGACAGCGGTCAGGACCAGCATCAGCAGCAGGGACAGGTAAAGGCGCAGGCGGGCGGCGGAGGGACGTCGGTAGGGCTCCAGGCCGGGAGGGGTCATGTTCCAGAGTACCCGTCCCGGCGCCCGCGCCGTACAGTGGCAGCCATGACCGTGCCCCGCTCCGGCTCCGCCGACCTGACGCCCGCCGTCCTGATCTACAACGCCAGCTCGGGACAGGGCAGGCGGACCACGCCGGACGAGCTGCGGGACGCCCTGTGGAGCGCCGGATTCGACGCCCGCCACCGGCCCACGGCCCACGCCAGTGACCTGAACGCCGCGCTGGCGGACGTGACCGGGCCGGTGTTCGTGGCGGGCGGCGACGGCTCCTTCCGCGCCGCCGCGCTGCACCTGGTGGGCCGGGCCGGGGTGACGGTGGGCGTGATTCCGCTGGGCACGTCGAACAACATCGCCCGTACCCTGGGGCTGGACGACGACCCACTGGCGCTGGCCGGACGGTACCGGGACGGCCTGAGCGCGCCGTTTGATGCCGGGCGCATTCGGGCGCCCTGGGGAGAGGACGTGTTTTTCGAGGCCTGCGGCTGTGGCGTTTTTGCCGACGTGCTGCATGCCTACGATCCGGACGCTCCCAAGAGTCCGTTTCGCGCGGTGGGGGCCCTGATGGAGGTGCTTCCCGACTTCGAGCCGCTGGAGCTGCAGATCACCGTGGAGGGGCAGCTTTACCCTGGTCCGCCCCTGACCCTGCTGGAGGTCATGAACATCCAGGCGACGAGCAACAGCCTGCGTCTGGCTCCGGACGCCCACCCCGGTGACGGCCTGCTGAACCTGATCCGGGTGAACGGCGAGGAACGTGACGGCCTGATCGCTTACGTCGCCTCGCTGATGGGCGGCACCTTTGATGAACTGCCCAGCGTGCGGGAACACGTCACCCCACGCCTGCAGGTGTCGTACCACGGTCAGGTGTTTCATGTGGACGGCGAGACCCGCGAGCCCGGTCCGCCCGGCGGCGCGGTGGACATTGAGGTGTGGCCCGCCGCCCTGCAGGTGCTGCGCCCCGCTGGCGGCTGACATGCCCAGGCCCCGGCGCGCCGGCCTGAGCCGGCTGGCTGCGGGAGCGCTGGCTGCCCTGCTGTTGCTGTCCGCGCTGACCTGGCCTGTGGTGAGGGACGGACTCCTGCCCTTCGACCTGCCCGTGACCCTGTGGTTGCGCGGTCACGCGGGCCCCGGCTGGGTGGGCGCGGCGCGCATTCTGAACATTGGCGGCAGCCTGGCCGTCGTGGTGCCCGTAACGCTGCTGGGGGTGGCCCTGCTGTGGCGGCAGCGGACGCAGGCCGCCGTGCTGCTGGGCGGCATGACCACGGCCCTGCTGCTGCAACTCGTCCTGAACGCCGCTGTTGCCCGGCCCCGTCCCACGCTGCTGCCGCATCTGGTGGCTGCCTCGGGGCTGGCCTATCCCAGCGGCCACAGCACCCTGGCCGCCGCGCTGGGCACCCTGCTGAGCGCCGCGGCGTGGCGCACGCGCTGGCGCTGGCCGGTGCTGGCCCTGGCCGCGCTATACGCGGGGCTGATGGGCGCGGCCCGTGTGGTGCTGGGTGTTCACCATCCCAGCGACGTGTTGGCGGGGTGGCTGCTCGGGGTGGGGGTGGGCCTGCTCGCCGCGTCGGCAGGGGAGGGGGTGAGCGGTTGAGTTACGCCGGCTTCAGCCGTGCATGGAGTTGTACCCGAAGTTGGTGGCGGTCATGCCCGAATGTCCCAGGTTGATCACGATACCCAGCGGCGCAAATTCAGCGCGGGCCACCAGCGACAGGTTATTCAGGGCATGTTTGGTCGAGGAATATGGCGCAGCCCCGGCACGAGCATCTTGGTTGTGCCGTTTTTTTATTACGCTCCGTCCCAATCTGGATGCTCCATTTCAAGTCCAAATATTTTTTCCATCTCGTCACTCCACTGGCGCATGGTTATGTTGGTGGAAATTATTTTCCAAGTTGCCCAGCCCGACCTGGAAGTACCCGTTAATATCGATGCAGCTTGACTTGGGCTGGTGAATGCAGAATCTTTAGTAAATTTGTATGTACTACCGCACACCAACACCAAAATGCCCTTTTGAATAAGCTGACTTGAGTAAAATGAATAAAATCCGCCGCCGATATGACGGAGAGTTGAGTCTTTGGATATGACGAACTTATCAGCGAGCATTCTGCCAAATGCATGGACACCTACGGATTTCAATTCGAATATTGGATTTGAATAATCCAAAATTGTTGGCGCCCCATTCGCCTCATTTGTAAATCCCATAGAAGAATTAAGGCTGAAGAATTTAAAACCCAGTGATCTAAGAATAAGTTTGTATCGTCGCATAAAGGCTGCAACGTTGATGTGATCATGAGAGGCCAAGTGGGGTTCTGCTAAAAGTTTATTCTGGTTTGTGAGGTTTACAGATCCAGCAACACTCAGATCCTTTAGTATTTTTGCCTCAAGGCTTTTGATGTGAGCCTTGTTTAGACTCCCTGATACTGATTTTAAGATAATGACTTTTTTCCAGAATGTCTTATTTTTTGAATTTATATGCTGCTTTATTCTGGCACTAAGGGATTCGGTTTCTCCTACATAGACATAGTCTTTGCCAAAGTTGGCCTGATTCTCACCGACAAGGATGTATAAGCCAGGACAAGCAAAATCGTTGTTTTGTAGTAGCTGGTCGATCCTATCGCGTGGGAATATCGCAACTTGACCCGCCCAATCATGCATTTCTGCATATATAATCCCGTCGGGATCACCGTCGAGTAAGACGATCTGGATGGCTGTCGGTTCCACTTACTTGATGATAACTGAAGGGCCACAGTTCCGTTTCGGAATCTGTGGCCCTTTAAAATCGATCTGCCCGGATTTTATTAATTTACCCGCACTTGCTGTAGCCGCAGGCCTGGCACTTCAGGCAGCCCTCTTCCCGGATCACGGCCCGTTCCTCGCACACGGGGCAGCGCTCGCGGCTCATGCTGTCCATGCCTTCCACGCTCACGCCACCGGGGGCACCGGGCACTTGGTCGCTGCTGCCCCCAGCCAGGGGTGGAAGCTGCGCGGCCTCCATGTCCTTCTGGAAGGTTTCCAGGGCCACGGCAATCAGGTCGGCCTTGCTGCCCACCAGACGCCCGTTGTAGCTGCCATACAGCCCGCCGTTGATGCCGCGCATGGTCTTGATCAGGGCCTGGGCCGGTACGCCGTGCTGCAGGGCGATACTGACCACGCGGCCCAGCGCCTCGCTGTCGGCGTTGGCCTCGTCGCCGGCGCGCCCGCTGATGACCATGACCTCTACGGGCTTGCCGTTCAGGTGGTTGACCGTGACCAGGAACGAGCGGCGGTGGCCGCTGGTGGGATCGGTGAGCTTCACCATGTCGGTGATGCCGGACAGACGGGCGGGGCGGTCGTACTTTGCGGGGGCCACCGGCTGGCGGGCAGCGGGGGCCTGGGGAGCCGGGGCCGGCTGTGGGGTGGGAGCGGCCTGCTCGCCCATGACCTCCGCGGCGGCCTGTGAGGGCGCTTCCTCGGTCTTCTTTTCCTTCTTCTTGCTGGTGGAGAGTACCTGGAACTGGCGCGAGCCGTCACGGTAGACCGTGATGCCCTTGCAGCCGGTGCGGTAGGCCTCGCTGTAGGCGTCCTGCACGTCCTGCACGGTGGCCGAGTTGGGCAGGTTGATGGTCTTGGACAGGCTGTTGGCGGCAAATCCCTGCGCGTCAAAGGCCTGCTGCACGGTGCCCTGCATCCGAACGTGGTCGGCGGGGGCGATGTCATGGGCGCATACAAAGACCTGCTGCAGGGCGTCAGGGATAAACGGCAGGCCCACCACGCTGCCGTGGTTCTCGCTGACAGCCTCGGTCACCTTGTCCCAGTCCCAGCCGCCGCCTTTCTGCACGCCGCTGGGGGCGGGGTAGGTTTCCAGCAGTTCCACGAACAGGGGGGCGAGCAGCGCCCGGTACTCGCTGCCGATCTTGCGCCAGATGAACGGGCTGAACACCGGCTCGATGCCGCTGGACACACCCATGAGCATGGAGGTGGTGCCGGTGGGGGCCACGGTCAGCACGGCCACGTTGCGCCGCGGGGCGTGGGGCATCTGCTGCTCGTGGCGGGCGTACACCGGGTAAACGCCACGCTCCTCGCCCAGACGTTCGCTCTCGGCAATCGCCTCCTCGCGCAGAACCGACATGATCTCCATGATCATCTCGCGGCCCGCTGCGTGGTCGTAGCGCAGCCCCAGCTTGATCAGCGCGTCAGCCAAGCCCATGACGCCCAGCCCCAGGCGGCGCAGGTCCTGGCTGGCGACCCGGTTGTCTTCTAGCGCAAAGACGTTCACGTCCAGAACGTCGTCCAGAAAGCGCACGCAGGTCCGCACGTCGGCCCGGAAGGCCGCGAAGTCAAAGGTGCTGTCTGCCACGTAGGCGGCGAGGTTGATGGCCCCCAGGTCGCAGGGTTCGCCCACGGTGAGGGGAATCTCGCCGCAGGGGTTGGTGCTGCGGATCTCGTAGCGCTCGCCCAGGTTCTTCAGGGCGCTGAATTCGTTCACGCGGTCATTGAAGATCAGGCCCGGTTCGCCGGTGCTCCAGGCGTGCTGGGCGATCTGGTCCCACAGCCACGCCGCCGGAATGCCGCTGTGGGCGTTCTTGCCCTTGCCGGCCCGGTAAACCGGCACGCCGCGTGCTCCGTCCTCGGCCCGCTCGGGCAGGGTCGGCCAGCTGCCAGCAAACTCGCCGGTCTGCTCGGCGAGGTAATACTTGCCCGGCACCTCCTGCGCCTGCATCGGCCACACGCCGCCCGCCTGCAGGGTGTCCCAGAAGGCCGCCGAGATCAGGATGGAGATGTTGAAGGTGGAGATGTCGCCCTCGGCGGCCTCGCGGTCCAGGTCCTTGGCGGTCAGGAAGTCCAGCACGTCGGGGTGCGCGACGCTGATGGTCGCCATGCCCGCGCCCCGGCGGGTGCCGCCCTGTCGCACGACCCGCAGCACCGGCGCGTACACGAAGCGCAGGGTGTTGATCGGACCGCTGAGTTCGGCGCCGCGGTTGGCCCATTCCAGGAAGTTGTCGAAGATCTCCATCAGGAAGCTGACCGGACCGCTGCTCGTGCCGCCCGAGCCCTTGATCGGCGCTCCCTCGGCGCGCATGTCCGAGAGATCCAGGCGGGGCTCCAGGCCCAGCTTGGCGTCCTCGGCCACCTTGCGCGCCGCGTCCACGATGCCGCCCATGTCGTCGGGCACGCTCTGCACGCCCTCTGGCAGGCTGCGGACAATCTGCACCCCGTTCTGCCGCGCAAGCACAACCAGTTCGGGCGGAACGGCCGCGCCGTAGACCACGCGGGTCCAGTTGCGGACCGCCACCGGCTGCTTGTCGCCGTCCGGCTGGGTGGGCGGGCGCATCAGGCCCTCGATGAAGTCGGTCACGTCGGGGTGCGCCGCCGCCATGTACACCCAGCCGCGCACCCCGGCGTCGGGACGGCTGCCTGCCGAACGGGCGCGGTACACGTCGAGGTTCACACCGTTGCCGCCGCCCACCTTGGTCACCAGGGCCAGCTTCTTCGCCACTTCCATGACGCCCTCGAAGCTGCTCGGTTCGTGCTCGGTTGCGCCCTGCACGAAGCAGTTCAATACGTTGCCGTGCTGCGTGCCCGCTCCTGCCAGCACGCGCCCACCGGGGCAGAACTTCTTGCCTGCCATCAGGTCATAGTATTTCTGGGCCCAGCCCAGGCGCGCCTCGGGAGCCTCGGCCCCCGCCACCCAGTCCGCAATGCGCCGGAACATGCCGCCGATGTCGCCGTCGCCGGACTGCAGGTACTGGCGCCGGGCAATGTGCTGGGCATTCTCGTCGAAGTTGGTCAGGGGCTGAACAGGCAGGGTGGTCATGGTGGGGCTCCTTGCAGGAAAGGGGGCGGCAGCAAAACCCCTCGCCGCCCGCGGGGAGACGGCGTGGGACCGGGCGCTGAAGGGCTGGCGAAGGGGAGTCGCTCTTGGTGAGTGACTGTACCATCCGCGGGGGTCGGGTACAAGGACTTGTACCCAAATTGGAAATGATGTACCAGATGCGGCGTCTGGCAGTCGGCGTGGGCCGCTTGCTCCGTCCGGTTCAGCCGTGCTCAGCCGTGTTCTTCGGCCTTGGCGTCGCGCTCCATCAGGCTGGCGATGCCAGTGTCCGGCGTCCACGCGCCCGAGGTCACCCGCGCCACCGCCCGCACGATGGGCAGGTCGTGGCCGTGTGCGCTGGCCCAGGCGTCCAGCAGCCCCGCGGTCCGCAGTCCCTCAATGACCTGACCGCCCTGCGCTGGATTGTGGCCACGCGCGATGGCCTCGCCCGCCGCGCGGTTGCGGCTGTGGCGGCTGGTCGCGGTGGCCACCAGGTCACCCAGACCGCTCAGGCCATACACGGTGTCTTCCTGTGCGCCCAGGGCGAGCAGGTAACGCCGCATCTCGCGCAGACCGCGGGTGATCAGCGCGGCCTTGGCGTTGTCGCCCAGCTCCAGTCCGTCCACCAGTCCGGCAGCCAGCGCCATGACGTTCTTCAGCACGCCGCCCAGCTCCACGCCCACCACGTCTGCGCTGGTGTACACCCGCAGGGCGGGGGACATCAGGGCCGTCTGCACGGCCAGGGCCAGGGCATGGTCCTCACTGGCGACCACTGTGGCAGCCGGCAGGCCGCGCCCGATCTCCTCGGCGTGGTTGGGGCCGCTGAGGACGGCGACCCGGGCAAACCCCAGCTCGTGGGCCAGGGCGCTGAGCCGCTCCCCGTCCGGCGCGAGGCCCTTGGCACACAGCACCACGCCCAGGGTGCGTGGCAGCTGCGTGAGCAGGTCCGGCACCCCCACGCTGGGCACGACCACCAGCGCGAAGGCCGCTCCGTGGGTCGCCTGCGCCAGATCTGCCGTCACATGAACCGTGTCCGGCAGCGTCACGCCGGGCAGGTAAGTCTCGTTCTCGCGGCTGGCCTGCACCGTGGCCGCCAGCTCGGGCCGCCGCACCCACAGGGTCACCGCACCCTGCCGGGCTGCCGCCACCGCCAGGGCCGTGCCCCAGCCTCCGGCCCCCAGCACGGGCAAGGGGCTCATGCGGGACCCGCCCACGCAAACGCCCAGATGCGCGGCACATCGGAGGCGGGGGGGGCGTAATCCGGGTACTCCACGATTTCCCACCGGGCAAAACCGGCGGCGCTCAGCAGCGGCTCCAGATCGGCCGGGTCGTAGCCGCGTTCGCGGTGGGTCTCCACGAATTCCCGCAGCTCACCGCCGTCCTCGATGCGGCAGAACGCCTGCACCACGCCCAGCCCGGTCTCGCCCTCATGGTGGTGCGACCAGTGATAATGCACCTCGCCGCCGCCCGGCAACGGCGCGAGGCCCTCGATGGCGTCCCCCTCCCACAGTTCGCGCACTCCCAGGCGGGTGTTCACATCGAAGGCGAGCAGGCCCCCTGGCCGGAGGTGAGCCCGCGCCTGCGCCAGGGCCGCGCCCAGGTCCGGTGCGGTGAGCAGGTTGTTCAGGCTGTCGAACACACAGGTGATCAGGTCGAAGCGGCCGGGCAGCGAGAAGCTCCGCAGGTCACCGGCCACGAAGGCCACGTCCGGCAGGCGCCGCCGCGCCTCGGCGAGCATCTCCTCGCTGATGTCCAGGCCGGTGACGTGCAGGCCCGCCGCCTGCAATTCGCGGGTGAACCCGCCCGTGCCGCACGCCAGGTCCAGTGCCGCGGCGCCCACTGGATTCAGACCACCGTCCCGCGCATAGGTCAGGACAAAATCGGCCCAGTGGTCGTATTCCACGTCCGCCATGATGGCGTCGTAGACCGCGGCCAGGGCGGTGAAGGGCGGCCTCTGCATGGGCGGAAGTATACGGTGGGCCAGGACTCCTCTGGGCTCTTGCCTGTAATCGGCTCCAGCCACCACCTGCACCCGCCGTCGGGATCTGTCCCACAAATGAGGGAGTCATGAGCCGAGCGGGAAGGTTAGGGCAGTGGTGGGCGACAGGGTGAACCGCTACGGTGAGAGGGTCATTCTCAACCGTTCTGTTTCCTGTCCAGGAGGAGTCCCATGAAGAAACTGCTGACCATTGCCGCCCTTGCCCCCCTTGCCCTGAGCGCCTGCACTCTGGCTGGCAACCCTCTGAAGAAGGACGTGACGGGCCAGCTGCGTGGCTTTCAATCCGGCCAGAACCTGGGCTTGGCCCTGGTGGGGTTTAACAACGGCCAGTACACGGCGGACGGCACCCAGAGCCAGGTGATCGACAAGTTCCTGACCGGTGGCTTCGCTCTGGACCTGCCGAACAATGTTCCCTTCGGGACCTACCGCGTGATCGTCTTCCGGGATGCCAACAACAACAACCGCTATGACGCGGGCGATACCGTCCTGAGCAAGGACAACGGCAAGCGCCTGGCCTTTGCTCAGAACGACAACCAGTTCTTTGCCGGCACCAAGAAGGGCTGGAATCTGGTCAGCCCCGACGGCAACGTCCAGACCACGCTGCTGAACAACTACGACCTCGACGCCCAGTAATTCGGCGTTCCGTCAACGAAATCTTCGGAAAGGGGAGGCCAGGGCCTTCCCTGCTTTCATGGACTCAGCAGCTCCTCCAGGTGCTGCTGGCGGGCCGCCAGTTCTGCCTCGGACACGGCGGGGCCATCCAACTGCAGGTCGTGTTCCACACCGTTCAGTGGCACCCAGCTCACGCAGCCCAGCATGCCCGGCGTTTCCGGAAGGACCAGGGGCGTGACCAGCGGGCGTACCCGCAGCAGCAGGGCGTGGACCCAGGGGCGGCCCCGGTACTGAAAGCGCCGTTCAATGGCGTCAGCGGTGAGCGCCTGCAGGGGTTCCAGCTTCAGGGCCGTATCCAGTGACTCGACCTTGTGGACGGCCACGACCTCGGCCAGCGCCGGGAACCTGATCTGGCCCGGTGTGGGGTCCTCGCGCAGCAGGGCACGGTAGGCAGGTTGCAACTCCTGCGGATTCTGGTGCAGGAAGGTGGGGTACAGCAGGAACCGGCGATGCTCGACCGTGAAGCCCTCGTGCGTTTCCATGATGCCGCCCTTGCGGATCAAGAGCGAGAGCTGGCCCACGGTGAGCAGACGGCATTGGGTGTCCCATTCCTTGAGGGCGATGGAGGAGCTCATAGAGAGAGAGTAGCGCGGGATTTGAATTCCTAGTGCGAATGACGGTTCTACTGGTTCTGGGTAATACACACTAATTCATGCTTTTACCTAAACCTAAAGGTTGTTGGCCGAGTCTGTTGATCTTGTTTAATAAATTTATAGTAAACTACTCGAGTGTATTCGGTGTTCGAAGAAAATGTCCGCGCATGTGCAGCAAAATACACGATTATTCGGAGGCATTATGTTTCAATTGACCTTCTCTTGCAAGTTGGGTCGATTTGATCTGGAGCTATCTGGCATTTTGTGGGCATACATCTGGCGGCCTGACAGATTTTATGAGATTGGACGGAAAACGAGTTGCCAGCCGACCTCAAGGGTGGTTTGAGGAGGGGCGTGA